>JAKIZQ010000036.1 GCA_022707945.1 Bdellovibrionales bacterium | reverse complement strand
ACGACACTTATAAAGAACTTAACTATTTTGGATGAGAACATAGCTAAGATTAAACAATACCTTAATTCAAATGAAGCGGCCATGATATACGTGGCTGGTCATACCTGTGATCAAGGTACAGAAAAAAAGAATTTTGATCTTGGTCTTAAAAGAGCTGAAACGGTTAGAGATTATTTTGTATCTAACGGCATATCAGAAGAAAAAGTAGTACTTGATTCAAAAGGTAGCGATGATCCAAAAAACAACAACAACGATGACGTTGATAGAATGTACAACAGAAGGGTTAATATATTGGTTAAGGTCCCAGAATAGGAGGTTTTAAACTTGGAAAAGATATTTGAATTAATTGCACCGCTTACTCAGGGAATAAGTGATCCAAAGACCTTGGCTACAGCACAGATATCTATAATGGTATTTGGTGGGTTTATAATAGGTTGTTTGTCTGTGTTCCTTTATTATATATCAAGAGGTTCATCAAAAAGAAAAGGCTCAAGAAGACTTGAACTAGAGGTTGCGCGTTCCAAGGATGATTATAGAAGGTTGCAGAGCGACAAAGATAAGATACTTGCAAGCTATACTGCATTAAAAGACGATAATCAAAAAGTTGTGGATGAGTATCGTTTGTTAAAAAAAGAAAATGAAAGATTAAGGGCAATGCTTGAGGAAGAAAGAAAAAGGCCTGCCTCTGGCATGATATTTAATAGAGAAGAAATAAAAAGGCTTAAGGATGAAAATAAAAAGCTTGGCGATGATATAAATGAACTAAGTAAACAGAACCAAAAATTAGTGGACCAGATGGATGAGCTAAGAAGGAATGCAGAAAGACATATTTCATCTTCTAATCACAAACTTGGTCTAGAGATAGATGAATTCAAAAATAGGATCAAAATAATAACTGAACAGAATTCAGAATTAAAGGAATCAATAAGGGTAGAAAGACATAATCATATTATGGAAGTAAAAACGCTTAGGGATGAATGTGAAAGGCTAAGATCTGAAATGTCAAAGATACGTAATGAAGAGGCCAAAATAGTAAAAAAACTTAACGAAGAGAAAAAAGAGATAATAGACGCAGAGAAAGAAAAATTTGAGAGAGAAAAACAACTGCTTCTTGAAAGTATAGGTTTTGTAGAAGAAGCGCAAAAAGAAGACCTTAAACAGATACGTGGAATAGGTCCTTTCATAGAGAAGAAATTACATACCATAGGTGTTTATACTATAGGTCAGATAGCCCGGTTCACCAAAGACGACATAGAAAGAGCTACTAAGCTTATTAAATATTTCCCGGGCAGGATAGAAAGGGATAATTGGATATTTCAAGCCAAGGAGATAATAAGAGTCAGAGAAAGAAAGCTCGAGATCATAAAAAAGTTCCAGTGATAATTATCTTACGTATATTAGAAAACTTTTTAGATAGTCAAATTCTTTGTGATAAATGTTGATACTGTGGTCCATTGCCATCCTGTGCTTTGATATTATTATCAACTCTTTGTTAGCGTCTATTCCGGCTTTTTTTATTGTAGTTTCAAAATTGTCTTGATCTACGTGATAGGAACAAGAACAAGTTAACAGTAAAGCCCCGCTTTTCATCTTTTTTAAAGTTGTTCTGTTCAGTTCGTAATATTTTGTTAGTGCGTTTTTAACGTCGGATCTTTTTTTAGCAAAAGCAGGTGGGTCAAGAATTATTATGTCATGGTCGAGTCGTTCTTTTTTTATGAAATCAAAAACATTCATCGTTAATATATCTTTTTTATGTTCTTTAAACCCATTTATCTCAAAATTTTGTTCAGCTATTTTGTTGGCTTGTTCAGATATTTCTATTGATTGAACAGAAACAGCACCATGTTTTAGCGCATATAAAGAAAAACCACCACTATATGAAAAACAATTTAATACTTTTTTGTTCTTACTAAGATTTCCTATAAGTTGTCTCATTTCTCTCATGTCCAGGAAAAAACCAGTTTTTTGGCCATCAATGAAATCTACTATTAATTTAATACCGTTTTCTATTACTTCTGTGTTCTTTTTTTTTGGTCCAAGGATGTGTTTTTCTACATTATCTAATCCTTCTATTTTTCTAGAACCCATAGAGGATCTTTCATAAATGCTGATACTTTGATTAAGATGAGAACTTAATTCTGATATTATTAGTGGTCTTAATTTGTCCATTCCCAAAGTGCTTATTTGTATCACGGCGACATCATTATATATGTCCACTATTAAGCCGGGTAATCCGTCGTTTTCTCCGTTAATAGCCCTAAAACAATTAGTCCTATTTATATCTATGAGTTGTTTTCTCATGTTCAGCGCGTTCTTGATATTATCCCTGATGGATTTTAAAGGGTCTTCTTCACAAAAGTTAAGCATCCTGCCTGCGATATCTGTTTTGTCATTAAAATAAGCGTGTCCTAAAAATTCTTTAGTGCTTGAATAAACCTTAAGTATGTCTCCGTTATCGTGCGTATCTATTTTGTCTATTGCCCCAGAGAATATCCATCTGTGTCTGTTCTTTATTTGGAAATCCTTACCTTTTTTGAGATATACTTTTTTATATTCTGGCATTTGTCTTACTCCTGTTCATTAGTCTATATCTTTTGCTTTGATTTTGAAAGCCAAGGGGTGTAAATATTTGTTAATCGGTCCTTGGAAGGACCAGGAGGTCTTATTAATGAAGAAGATAGCAATAATTATTGTTGGTTTAATGATCTTGTCTCTTAATTCTTATTCTAAAGGGCATCATGGCAATCAAGCTCAAAGAGTAAAACAAGGTATAAAAAGCGGTCAGATAACTCCTGAAGAAGCAAAAGAACTCAAGGCACAACATCAAGAAATACAAAACATGAAAAAAGAAGCAAAAAGTGACGGGAAAGTTACGCCAGAGGAAAAAAAGAAAATAAAAGAAGCGAGAAAAGAACTTAGTAAAGATATTCATGAACAAAAACATGATTTAGAAACAGTGAATAAATAAGGAGGATTATGATTATGAAAAGTGTTATTTTTATATTATCTATTGTTTGTTGTTCTGTTTTTGCAGCACCAAATTATCAAGAATATGCAAAAGAAGTTTCTACAAAAGAGAATATGGCAAAACTTCAAGAGATGGAAAAAGCATGTAAACCAGTTAATAACAAACCATCAGACATGAAAAAATGTAAAGAACTTGCAGAATGGCAAAGAAAACTTCAATGCAAGCACAGCATTATAGATAAAAAAGAATGTAAATAATTGTATTAACTAAAAGGGGGGGCTTTATGAAAGGATTTTTAACTTTTATTCGTGAACAAGGTGTGCTCGGCTTAGCAATTGGATTTATCCTTGGTGGAGCTGTTTCAAAGATAGTAGCCTCTTTAGTTAATGATGTTATTAACCCAATATTGGGCATGGGTCTTGGTGCTGTAGAGGGATTAAAGGGTGCTTTTATACAAATAGGCTCTGCTAAATTAATGTGGGGTAGTTTCATAAACACGATGATAGATTTCGTCATAGTGGCTGCTGTTGTCTATGGTCTAGTAAAACTACTTGGTTTGAACAAAAAGGCAGAACAAAAGTAGGTAGTCCTTTTACTTTGGCGTCCCCAGCGGGGATTGCTCGGCTGAGAATACAGCCTCACCGTTCCCTCTCTGGAGTCCTGGATCCAGTAACTCAGGCTACCGCATCAAACCAAATTGGCTGACGCCAATTTACATCTTTTTAATATAATTTTCTTAAGTAAAGCCTGACGACTTTCCTGCGAAAATTCTATTAAAAATCTGTTCGCTTCGCTTTAGTTTGATGCTTTTGTGATTGGCGTCCCCAGCGGGAATCGAACCCGCGTCGCCGCCGTGGGCGGTGTCCTAGGCCGCTAGACGATAGGGACGGCCATAGATAAAAAAGTGGTGAGTCGTAATGGACTCGAACCATTGACCCTCTCCTTAAAAGGGAGATGCTCTACCAACTGAGCTAACGACCCACAAACAAGCGGAGAAACTAACAAAAGGCTTTAATCATGTCAATAATTTAATTCCTTTGATATAAGGGGATAAGTAGTTATTTGGAGGGTTATTTAGATGGTTAAAGATGTAGTAAGACTAAAAGCCAGTATTGTAGAGGTTTCTAAGTTAATGAACAGTAAGGGTTTTATTTGTGCCTCAGACGGTAATATAAGCATAAAACTTGCAAAAGATAGGTTCCTTATAACCCCCAGTGGCATTAATAAGGCCTTCATGAGGGCTTCTGATCTTATAGTAATAGACAGCAAAGCCAGGGTTGTTTCTGGTAATAAAAAGCTAAAACCATCCAGCGAATACAGGATGCATCTAAAAGTATACGAAATGAGGCCAGATGTTAATGCCGTTATACACTCACATCCGCCTTATATTACCGCCTACACAATAGCTGGGGCTCCTTTTCCTAGCAATATACTCCCAGAGCTTATCCTAACCATGGGCGCAATACCTATCACAACATATTCAACCCCAACAAGCCCCGATAATGCCAAAATTATAGAAGATCATATAAAAGATTACGATGCTGTCGTGTTGAAAAGACACGGACTTATCACTATTGGTGAAGATGTCTATGGCGCCTATAATAAATTAGAAAAAATAGAACATGCCGCTCTTACTGGTGTAATAGCAAAGATAATGGGTGGAGCTAATTCTCTCCCTAAGGACGAAACAGAACGACTACTCGATATGGGAAAAGAACTTGGCTTTTTAAGTGATAATTGCGTAACTGTTTGCAAGAAGAAGCTTAATGATTAAATAAATATTATCCTTGCATCCAAAAGGTTGTTGTCTACGTCTAATAGAGCAACAGAGCTTGAAGCTTTGCCAGGGTTTATATGAAGTTTGCCAGTTTCTCTTTTAATTAAGGGAGTATGTGTGTGTCCCTGTATTACTATATCAACAGCGCCTGCGTTATAGGAATCCTTGTGTGATAGATGAAATTTATATCCATGTTCTTCAAACACTGTTTGTTTTGGATATTTTAATGCTAGTTCGTGAGTATCCATGTTCCCATGTACTGCAATAACCCTGCAAATAGAACTTAGTTCAATTATTATATCGTCGCTGCCGATATCCCCTGCATGTATTATAAGGTCTACTCCCTTAAAAACATCGAATACTTTAGAAGGTAAACTGCCGTGTGTGTCTGATATTATCCCTATCTTTAACATTGAAAAAACTCCCTTATTTTGTCAATCTTATTTTATCATGTTATTCTTGTATTTAAATCATTTTTATTTCATTTCAAATACTTATGTGTTTTTATAAAAAAATATTCAGCCTCTAATAATAATCTGGAATGGGAAATCTAAAAAGTGTAAGATTTACGTTACGGGTTATGGGGGTATAGATGTTAAACAATACAAATTCGAGTGCATTGTTGTCTGTTGTTAAAAGAGACGGGACTGTGGTTCCTTTTGATGAGTCTAAGGTCGTCCAAGCTATTTTTAACGCTGCAAAGGCTGTTGGTGGTAAAGACGATACATTAGCCAAGCATGTAGCATATCATGTTCATGCCATACTCAGTCAAAGGCATACCACAAAGTCCATGCCTAATGTAGAAGAGATACAGGATCTTGTTGAAAAGACACTTATCGAACTTGGGCATGCAAAAACAGCAAAAGCCTACATTCTTTATAGAGAACAAAGAAGAAAAATACGTGAATCCAAAAATTTTATTATGGATTCACTGGAAATAATAGACGAGTACCTTGGCAAAGATGACTGGAGAATAAAAGAAAATAGCAACATGGGCTATTCTTTGCAGGGTCTTCATAATTATATATCTTCAAAGGTGTCTGCTCTTTACTGGTTGAACAAGATATATCCTACAGAGATACGAGAAGCTCACAGCGAAGGTGAACTTCACCTACATGATTTGGGGCAGATCAGTACTTATTGTTGTGGCTGGGATTTAAAGGATCTTTTGCTTAAAGGTTTTATGGGTAGTTACGGACAAGTTCAAAGTAAACCAGCTAAACATTTTAGGGCGGCATTAGGACAAATAGTTAACTTTTTCTACACCCTACAGGGAGAATCAGCGGGGGCTCAAGCTTTCTCTAATTTTGATACATATCTTGCACCTTTTGTTAGGTATGACAATCTTACATATCCTGAAGTAAAACAAGCGATGCAAGAATTTGTGTTCAACATGAATGTTCCAACCAGAGTTGGTTTTCAGACTCCTTTTACTAACATTACTATGGATCTAGAAGTACCATCTACTCACAAAGATGAACCTGTGGTTTGGGGCGGTGCTCTTCATCCAACGGACACATACAAAGATTTTCATAAAGAGATGATAATGATAAACAGGGCTTTTTGCGAAGTTTTAATGGCAGGGGACGCTATGGGAAGAATTTTTTCTTTTCCTATACCGACCTACAACATTACTAAAGATTTTGAATGGAACAATCCTGAGTATGAATTTTTGTGGGATATGACAAAAAAATATGGGATACCTTATTTTTCTAACTACGTTAACAGCGAGATGAAACCAGAGGATGCTAGGTCTATGTGCTGTAGACTTAGACTTGATAACAGAGAACTTGTTGCAAGGGGAGGCGGACTTTTTGGTTCTAATCCAATGACAGGATCTATAGGCGTTGTTACCATAAATATGCCTAGGATAGCGTATCTTTCTAATGATGAGGATGAATTCAAAGAAAGGCTGTTGAGATTAATGGACCTTGCAAAAAATTCTTTAGAGATAAAAAGGAAAGTTTTGGACAAACTAATGGACCATAACTTATATCCAGTCTCTAAAATATATCTTGAACCAATAAAAGAGCATCATGGTAGTTATTGGGCTAATCATTTTTCGACCATTGGTCTTGTTGGTATGAACGAAGCTTGTCTTAATCTTTTTGGAGAACCAATTACCACTCAAAAAGGTCATGATTTTGCAAAAGGCATACTTGTGTTCATGAGAGAAAAAATGAGGGAATATCAAATAAGCACAAAGCATCTTTATAATCTTGAGGCTACTCCTGCAGAAGGGACTTCTTATAGACTTGCTCAGCTTGATAAGAAAAAATATCCAGAAATAATTTCACAAGGCAAAGATGTTCCTTTCTACACTAACTCAACACACCTTCCTGTTAATTTTACTAATGATATTTTTGAAGCATTAAAACTTCAGGATGATCTGCAAACACAATATACTGGAGGGACTGTGCTACATGGTTTTGTCGGAGAAGCTATGTCATCTTCTGAGTCGTGTAAGAATCTTATAAAAAAGATAACCTCTAATTTTCACCTTCCATATTTCACTATATCGCCAACTTTTACTGTTTGTTCTAATCATGGATATATAAATGGAAGACACGACAAATGTCCTCAAGATAACGGATCTTGTGATACAGAAGTTTTTTCTAGAGTGGTTGGCTTTTATAGACCGGTAAGACAATGGAATAAAGGCAAACAAGAGGAGTTTGAATTAAGAGAAACTTATAACATGAGCCGTGTATAGAATTGCAGATAGCTGGAGTACAAAAAACTAGTTTAATAGACTTTCCTAATAAGATATCTACAGTTTTGTTCACTATAGGCTGTAATATGAAGTGTCCTTATTGTCATAATAAACAAATATCCTTTGATTTTGTCTGTCCACCACAGCCGATGCTGATGGATGAGGTTTTTTCTTTGATACAAGAAAGGCTTGGCTTTATAGATGGAATATCAATTAGTGGTGGAGAACCAACGATACAGAAAGATCTTTTAGATTTTTGTTTTGAAGTAAAAAAAAGATTTGGTCTTTTGATAAAGGTAGATACTAATGGATCTAATCCTCATGTCATAGATGAGTTAATAAAGAAAAAATTGGTGGACTATCTTGCTCTTGATATAAAGACTTCTTTTCAGCGTTATAAAGGATCTTTGGGTGTTGATGGCAAAAACATTCTAAAGAGCTATAACATAATAAAAGATTCTGGTGTTGATTATGAACTAAGGATGACCTGTTATCCTGATTTTATAAGCACAGAAGTAATAGATGAGCTTTTGCCATACCTTAATTACAGAGATAGATTGTTTATACAAAAATGTAACAACGAGAATACTTATGATGCGGGACAACTTGAATTATTCAGGAACATCTTTAAAGAACAAGGTTACGGCCAAACAGGTATTAGGTAATTAACGAACTTGACAGGTTTTTGTTATAGGTATAGTTAGGTATACCTATGAACAAAGAATATAAAGGTCCTTATTACAATTCTTCTGAACTTGCGCGTCTTGTAGGTGTCTCGAAAAACACTATCATAAGATGGGAGGAAGAAGGTGTTATCCCAGCTCCACTTAGGGATGGTAGAGGGTGGAGAGTTTGGACCAAAGATGCACTTGAAAAGATCATAGAGATAAAGAAATCAAAAGAGTTAAAAAAAGCTCCGGTACTTCTTGCAGATAAGAATAAATTAAGGATTAACATCATTGGTTATGGCAATCAGGCTGTCGTTTGGGCAAAAAACCTAAGGGATTCAGGTGTTCTTGTCACAATATTATTAAGAGAGAACAGTCCTTCTGTAAGGAAGGCTTCTAACGATGGTTTTGAGGTGCAAAACATCAAAGAAGCTTTTTTAAATTCCATTGAAGGTGTTTTTTGTCTTCTTATACCAGATGAAGAGCACAAAGATTTTTTTAAAACTTATTCTAAATATATAAAACCAGAATTTGTTTTTATCTTTGCTCATGGATTCAGTATTGGTTATCAAGGTATAGAATTAAATGCTGGCAAGATTCTGCTTGCCCCTAAAGCCGTGGCAAAAGTAATGAGGACAAATTATCTTGATGAAAAATATACTCCAGTAGTTGCTTCGTATAGTACAAAAAAAGAAAAAGAACTTGTTCTTAAACTAGCAGGGTCATTAAAATTAGCGCCCATCATTGAATCTTCTTTTATAGAAGAAACAATATCTGATCTTTTCACAGAACAAATGATAATTTGTGGTGGAGTGCCAGCACTTATTGTTGAAACATTTAATATGTTAAAAAAGAGGGGTGTTTCAGAAAAGATAGCACTTCAAGAATGTCTTTATGAACTTTCTTATATGTTAGAGGTAATAAAAGAAAAAGGGATACAAGGGATGTATGAGGCAATAAGCCCCGTCGCTATGGCTGGTGGAATGAAAATTTGGCAGGAGATGGAAAAAGGCACAGCTATCTCCAGTATAATGAAGGACGCTTTTGACAGTATAGAGAATAAAAAATTCCTTACTACTGTACATAAAGACAATAAGAAGGATATTTCTGAGAAAATAAAGAAAAGGTCTAAGGATTTTGATTCTGCAGTAGCAGAGTGGAGGTGATATGTATCCTGGTAATATATCGTCTAAAAAAGGTACTCACAAAATAACTATGCTAACGGCTTATGATTATTCAATGGCAAGTATTTTAGAACAGACAGATATTGACAT
>JAKIZQ010000035.1 GCA_022707945.1 Bdellovibrionales bacterium | reverse complement strand
TGTTAATAAATATTCACAAGACAAAGGTTTTAAGGAATTAAAGTTCTTTGACATAGTCAAGAACAAGGAATTATCTTGCGAGACAGCTCTTATAGGTGACATAGTTCTTTTAAGGAACGATGGCTCTCCAACATATAATTTTGCTGTTGTCGTTGATGACGCAAAGATGGGCGTTACTCATGTTTTTAGAGGAGAAGATCATGTCTCTAACACGTTCAAACAAATGATGTTGTTTGATGTACTGGGATTAAAAATACCGGAATATGGTCATTTACCTATTTTGTTAGCAAAAGACAGGACGAAACTAAGTAAAAGAAGTGGTGGCATACCTATTCACGAGTATAGGGCTATGGGGATACTGCCCGATGCTGTTTTTAATCACCTTTCATTGCTTGGAGGAATGTATCCCGGCATTGATGAAGCTTGTAGTAGAGAGGAACTGATAAAAAGTTTTGATCACACAACGTCTGCAAGTTCGGCATGTATATATGACATAGATAAATTATATAGTATAAACTCAAAATTTATTTCTAAGGCAACTGGCAAAGACCTTTTAAGTATAATGCTAAAAGAAGGGATTCTATTAAATGATGACTGTAAAAAATTATACTCAGAGGAAGAGTTGATTTCCATAATAGAGATATCAAAAGAAGGAATGAAAACACTTCATGATTTAAGAGAATTACTTAACATATTTATAAGTGATAAAATAGACGTTCAGGCACTTAAAGAGATGGATGATGAACAGAAGGAACTAATAAAGATGCTTGTTAGTATGTCCGAACAGCTCAACGATTGGATGAGTTTTAAACAGAATATAAAGACTAAAACAGCTCTAACTGGTGCAAAATTTTTCAAAACATTAAGATTGGTTTTTACTGGACGTACATGGGGGCCACCTCTTGATGAGACGATGAAACTTGTTAATAGAGATATACTTAGATCTCGGATGATGAAGATAAAAGAAAATGTTTAAACTTGTATCTGAGCATAAACCCTGTGGTGATCAACCAAGAGCAATAGAAGAGATAGTTAAAAGATTATCAAGACAAGAAAAACACACAGTCCTTTTAGGAATAACAGGATCTGGTAAGACTTTTACTATGGCCAACGTCATTGCCAAGATGCAAAAACCAACCCTTATAATAGCTCCTAATAAAACCTTGGCTGCACAGTTGTTTGAAGAAATGAGACAACTTTTTCCAGAAAACGCAGTTTCTTATTTTGTCAGTTATTATGATTATTATCAGCCAGAAGCTTACGTACCTGCAACAGACACTTATATAGAAAAAGATAGTGCAATAAACGATGAGATAGATAAATTAAGGCATTCAGCCACAAGTTCTTTGCTTGAAAGAAAAGATGTAATTATAGTCGCTTCTGTTTCTTGTATATATGGACTTGGTGCACCAGAAGAATACCTTAATATGAGCATCACTATTAGCAAGGGAGAAAAATATAAAAGAAATGATCTTCTAAAAAAGATAGCGGACATACACTATAAAAGAGATGATCTGGATTTTTCAAGAGGGTCTTTTAGAGTTAGAGGAGATACTATAGAAGTTCTTCCTGCTTATGAGCAGAATGAAGCTTACAGAATAGAGTTCTTTGGTGATGAAATAGACAGGCTTAGTATAATAGATCCAATGACATCACAGATTACTTCTAGGCGAGATAAAATAGTTATTTATCCTGCAAGTCATTATGCAACAAGATCGGAGATAACAAAGAGAGCTATAAAGAATATACAAGAAGAATTACGAATACGATTAGGCGAACTAAGGTCACAAATGAAACTTGTTGAAGCAAAGAGGCTTGAAGAAAGGACCTATTACGATATAGAAATGATGGAAGAGCTTGGTTATTGTAAGGGGATAGAGAATTACTCAAGACATCTTACAGGTAGAAATGAGGGAGATCCTCCACCAACTTTAATAGATTATTTCCCTGACGACTTTTTACTTTTCATAGATGAATCACACATAACAGTTCCTCAGATAAGTGGAATGTATAAGGGTGATAGGTCAAGAAAATCAACTTTGGTTGATTATGGTTTTAGACTTCCATCTGCACTAGACAACAGACCTCTTAATTTTGAGGAATTCGAGCATATAGTAGATAAAGTTGTATATGTGTCTGCCACACCATCGAGTTATGAACTTAACAAGACGGGCGGAGAAATAGTAGAGCAAATAATAAGACCGACAGGACTTCTAGATCCAATGTTAGAAATATTTCCTTGTAAAGAACAGGTTAAACATTTATTAGGACAAATTAAAGAGACTGTTTCTAAGAATGGAAGAGTGCTTGTTACTACTCTTACAAAGAGGATGGCAGAGGACCTTTCTGATTTTTATTCTAAACAAGGTATAAAGGTTAGATATCTTCATTCTGACATCTCAACACTTGAAAGGATAGAAATAATAAACGACCTGAGAAAGAAAACTTTTGATGTATTAGTAGGCATAAACCTTTTGAGAGAAGGTCTTGATATACCAGAAGTATCCTTGGTTGCTATACTTGACGCAGATAAAGAGGGTTTTTTAAGGTCAGAAACTTCGTTGATACAGATAATTGGAAGGGCCTCTAGAAATGTTAATGGTAAAGTTCTTATCTATGCAGACAAGATAACAGACAGCATAGATAGAGCAGTTAATGAGACTAATAGAAGAAGAAAACTACAGATGGAATATAACAAAATTAATGGTATCACACCAAAGACCATCGTAAAGAACATCTCCAGCACCTTATCTTCTTTGATGAACATGGATTATTCCGATGTGCTTGAAGAAGGGCTTAAGGAATTGAAAGGATTTAAGACCATAGAGGATATAGAGCAAGAAATAAGTTCCTTGAACGGCAAAATGATGGAGCATGCAAAAAGACTTGAGTTTGATAAAGCAGCAAAAATGAGAGACAGAATATCAAAACTAAAAATGTTGAGGCTGGAGCTTGGCTAATATATTTTTAAAAGTTGTACTCGTTAATCCTCTTATACCTCCTAATACCGGTAATATAGCAAGACTATGCGCCGCAAATGATCTGGAACTTCATATAGTGGGGAAGATGGGCTTTAGTATTGACGATAAACATCTAAAAAGGGCAGGACTTGATTATTGGGATCATGTTAGATTAATCTTACACGAAGATATTGATGCTTTTTTTAGAACTCATAATGGGAGGGCTTTCTTTTTTACTAAAAAAGCAGAAAAGAGCCTGTTCAATCAAGAGCTGATTGATGGTGATGCTTTGATATTTGGTCCAGAAGATGTCGGGCTGAATGAAATTATACTTTCTGATAAAAGGGGCGTGGCTTTAAAGATACCGATGTTGACGGACAATGTAAGGTCTCTAAATCTATCCAGTGCTGTGGGTATAGCTGTATATGAAGCAATAAGACAGATAAAGCACTGACTATTTTTTAATAAGTGATATAAATATATCTATTATGAAATTATTAATTATTAATTTTTTAATTATGTCGTTAAACCTTTTTGCGCAGGATTATCCATCTGTTTTTATTTTAGATGATGCAGAAAGACCAAAAATGAGTAGGTGGAAAGTTGTTGGTCCAGTTTCTACTGATATTGGAGTTGACTATATCAGTTCAGATAAAGAAAGAAAAAATGTAATAAGGATAAAGTCTGACAGTCTCGTTAATGAGTTCATACTTAAGGGTAACAAAGGAGAACCCCTCAATATAAAAGATGGCAAAGTTCTACAGTGGAAAATGAAATTCAACAGGCCATTTGTTATAGGTGTAGAGGTTCAAACAACACAAGGTATAAAAAAGATAGTTTATACTGATATGTCCATTAATTTTAGAACGGGTGCAGATTATTTTCATATAGGTCTTGGCTCAAGGTACAGGGATGGTAACTGGAAAACTGTTGTAAGAGATCTGCAAGCTGATCTAAATTTATTGGATAAAAAAATAAAGATAAATAATATCTTGGACCTCTTTTTTAGAGGCAGTGGATACTTAGATGATATTTGGGTCTTAAGTTATCTTCCAAAGGATATATTACTGTCGGATGGTGACAACGGCCTTAAGGGTTGGGATAAGATAGGAAAGGGCGGATCTATATCTATCGACTTTGATACTTTATTAGGCGAGATAATAAAAATAGATTCTGGTCCTAATAAAGCTTCTTTTAGACTAAGAAAACAAGATTCTAAGTATTGGGATATTAAGACCAACGTAGTTTTACAATGGAAGTTAAAAACAACAAGTGATCTTAACCTATATGTTATTGGAACTTCTTCTAGAGGAAAGTACATAATGTCTTATAGGCTAGGTAATAAGCCCACATCTTATGATAAAGAAAAAGGCATAATATATTATTACTTGGGTGAAACAGTAAAGGATGGTGTGTGGCATGTTTTCACCAGGAATCTTTCTGACGATATTCGTAATGTTATGCCCGGTACAGATATTAAATCTGTTGCTTCTATACTGGTAGATGGCGAGGGTTATCTAGATGAAATAAAACTTATAGCAAAAACGCCAGTTGATACCAGTGTTATAGACGGCTGGGAAGTGTACGATACCGATCCATCTGGGGCCTCTATAGAAGTATATAATGACATAGAAAAGGGAGATGTTGCACAGCTTGTTGGTGATGGACTTAAGAATGGATATCGTTATAAGTTTCCACAAAAAACAGCTCAAGATAAAAATTCTTTTATAAGCTGGGATATGTGGTTCTTTGAACCGTTCGATATAATGCTAGCTGTAGATACGGGGAATATAGTAAAGTACGTTCACTATGTACCTATGAACGAGGACTATCAGAAAATAAAAGATGGAGAAATATATATAGGTATTGGAGAAGATAAATCCTCTGGTAAATGGTTTAATATAGCAAGGGACATTAAGGAAGATGTAAGAAAACTTGGCTATGACTCTGAATTTAATAGTTATAAATATTTTATGGTTAGAGGCAGTGGTAAAATAGGTTCAATAAAATTTTCATCAGAACCAACAACAAAACAAAAACAAGAAAGATATGATGCTTCCTTTATGGTTCTTGGTCAGTATGATTTTTATAGGAATCTTAAGAATATATGGGGACTGGAAGAAAGTTTGCCTAATGGACTTAACGCTCCTTGTGACGTAGTCCCTGATAAATCTGGTGGGATTTATGTTGCTGATACGGCTAATAATAGAATTGTTTATTGGTCTAAGATGCCAGAACTTTATGGTTCTGAAAATGATTTTGAATTTAATTATGGTGGTAAACTTAATTCGCCAAAGGCAGTTCACATAATTGAAGATAAACTCTTGGCTGTAGCGGATAGTGCTAACAACAGAGTCCTGATATTCAAATTACCTTTAAATGATAAAGCTGTTCCTGAGATAGAAATAACTGGTCTAAAAGATCCATCTGGATTGTTCTACGACGGAAAAAGGTTCTTTATAGCTGATACAGGTAATAGCAGAATCTTGATGTGGAATGAGATGCCAAGAACTAGCAGTAAGGAGTTTGATCTTGTTTTGGGTCAATCCTCTGTGACAGGCGTTTCCCCTAATAAAGGAAAGGATTCTCCTAATTATAATACTATGATGTATCCTGCTGGAGTATACAGCGATGGAAATTCTTTGTACGTTGCAGATACAGGAAATAATAGGGTTCTTGTCTTTGATAAGATCCCGACGATGAATGGATGGCATGCAGATTCCGTTATAGGCCAGAAAAAATTTAAGGACATGTTCCCTAATATGGGCTCTAAAACCGTAGAGGATGGTCTTAGTTCACCAACAGGCGTTTTTGTTTTTAACGACAGAATGTATATCACTGATCATGGTAATAATAGAGTTCTTGTTCTTGTAAAAGATGATTCTGGTTCATGGAAAGTTTATGGAGTAGTAGGTAAAAAGAATATAAACTCGACACCAACGCCCTCTACTTTGTATGGTCCGTATAAGACATATATAAAAGACAAGATAATTTATATTGCTGATAAACTTAACAACAGAGTGCTTATATACTGAGCTTAAATTGAGTTACTTATTTTAGATATTTTTTGAATCTTATCTAACAACATGCCTTTCTTGAATTTTGATTTTATTAATTCTGCGCCCTCTCTTAGGTGCTCTATGTGTCCGCCCAGCCTTAATGCTAGAGCAACGTTCATTATTATAGTGTCTAAAGCTATACCATAAGAGAAAGAATCAACTTCTTCTAACATTTCTTTGTTTATTTCTAATGTTCCACCTTTAATAACTGTTCCGACCTTGTAATTGCCAGATATAGCAAAATCATTAGCTGTAAGGGTGAGTTCTCTTTTTTCTTTATTCTTCTCAACAACGATAACTCTTGTATTGCCTATAGGGACTATTTCATCATAGCCAGCTTCGTTCCATAATACATATGCTTTCTGTATACCGATTAACTCAAGACATCTAGCCATTAAAGAAGCTTTTATCCTGTCTGGTGTCCCGATTATTATTTTGTTTACCATTGCGGGATGACATAGAACTGGCAACAAGTTCAAAATTGTTGAAAACCCAAGTTCAGCTTCTATTTTTTTTATCTTATCTATTACAGGATAGTATTCAGTGCTGTTTATAAAAACAAAGTTTTCTTCTTCTAGACACAACTTTTTTTGGTCATAGCTGGCTTCTATGTTTATGCCATAGGCTTTAAGAAGATCACCGCTCCCACACTTTGAAGAAGATGAGAACCTTATTTGTTTTGCTACTTTTATACCTAAGCAGGAAAGCATTAGTGATGCTACAGTGGATATATTGAATGCTTTTTTATTGTCCCCACCAGTACCAACTATGTCTATTAGATCTGTGTATGCAGAGTTGAATTTTTTCATCTGTCCTGTTAGAGATAATGAAAAACCAGCAAGCTCTTCTGGTTGTTCCCCTTTAAATGATATTATGGATAATATTGCGGCTGCAGTTATAGGATTAAACTCTCCAGACAGGAATAGGTCCATAAGCTCTTTGCTTTCTTCTGTGTTAAGAGAAAAATGTTCTATTAACTTTACAAGATATTTGGATTCGATATTGTTTTCCATTTGTCTGAGATGATAATAAAAGCCCATTGACTGTCAATAGCAATTAGGGGATATCTGTCTCCAGAGGTCTCCAACTTGTATAAAATATTGTATGAAGACAAAGATTTATTGGTGATAGACAAACTTTCTACAGTACCGTGTATAAGGCTAGGTGATAGTTATGGCCTTTCTGATGAACTTATTCTTGAGTTTCCAATGCTGGCTTCTATACCAGACTATGGATTTACTCATAGGTTGGATAATGAGACCCTTGGAGTTATGCTTCTTGCAAAGAACGTTGATGTTTATGAAAAGATTAGAGTCCTTTTTGAAAATAAAAATATCAAAAAAACATATCATGCCCGTGTAAAGGGTTGTGTTCAAGAACAAGAAGGTCGTATAGATGTCCCAATAGCCCATTCTCTTAAAAGTACAAAAAAAATGGTGGCAGTAAAAGACGGATATAGAGTGTACAGAGGTCAGGCAAGACCTGCTATGACAAGGTGGATAGTTCTTAATAAAGGGATAGATTCTTGTGATTTAGAACTTCACGCTGACACAGGGGTAAGACACCAAATAAGAGTTCATCTTTTAAGCATAGGCCATCCAATATGTGGAGACAGACTCTATAATAAAGATTTTCTTGAGCATCCTTCTTTAATGCTTATTTCTAAGAGGATGTCTTTTGTACATCCAAACACACAGCAAAATATGCAAATAGAAAGCGAGATAGAACTTTCTTCTATGTTTAGGGAGTTCTTTTAGTGAGTAAGTTTATTAATACCAACATACAAAAACCTCTAAGATATATTGGTCATGAAATACATGCTACTTATAAAAAGGACGCTCCAGCTTCTATTTTACTGGCTTTTCCAGACGTATATGAAATAGGCATGTCGCACCATGGTTCAAGGATATTGTATGAGAGGGTTAATTATTTGTCCTCTCATTCCATGGAAAGAGTCTATATGCCTTGGAAGGACGCTATATCTCAAATAAGGTCCAAAGGTCTTAAACTTTTATCTCTTGAATCTGGCAGAGAGTTTAGAGAATTCTCTGCGGTTGGATTCTCTATGCAAAATGAACTTTGTTATACAAACGTACTTGCGATGTTAGAACTAGGTGGCCTAGAAATATTTTCCGATAAAAGAAAAGAAGATGACCCTATTGTAATAGCCGGTGGTGGGGCCACGTACAACCCTGCACCGATGAAAAAGTTTATAGATGTCTTTGTCATTGGGGAAGCAGACAAACTAATAATTGAATTCCTAGATGTACTAGCAGAGGATCTTTCTAAAAAAGAAAAATTATTAAAGCTGTCATCTCTTCGTGGAGTTTATGTCCCGCTTTTTCATTCTGATTCTATTAAAATAGAGAAACAAGTTCTTGCTGATCTTAATGATTCTCCAATCATACAAAACATATTGATCCCATACATGGAGTTAGTCCATGACAGAATAACTTACGAAGTTCAAAGAGGCTGTTCTAGGGGGTGTAGGTTCTGTCAGGCAGGGATGATATATAGGCCTGTTAGACAAAGAGATCCCTTACAGATTGTTAATAGTATAGAGAGGGATATCTTTAATACAGGATATAGAGACATAGGTTTCTTGTCTTTGAATGCTTGTGATTATTCTCCGTTGCTTAAATTAATTAGTTCAATCTACGACAAGTTCAGGGGGATGGGGATGTTCGTTTCTTTACCATCTCTTAGGATAGAAAGTATTAGTAATGAATTTTTGGATATATTGTCTAAACTTCCTAAATCTGGTTTTACTATAGCACCAGAAGCAGGAAGTAAAAGGATACGTAAACTCATAAACAAGGATATGTCTGATGATGAAATATTTAACACAGTAAGCACTGTGTCTGAATTGAACTGGGACAGTATTAAATCTTATTTTATGATAGGGCTACCAACAGAAACGATGGAAGATGTAGAAGCGATAGCGTCTTTAGCTCACGAAGCAGTTAAACATATTAAGAATAAAAGATGTAGACTTTCTGTTAGCATATCCAACTTTGTGCCCAAACCACATACTCCTTTTCAATGGGAAGCTCAGCTAGACTGGGAAGCTTTTAATGAGAGGATACATAAACTCCAAACTCTAATAAGAGGCAAAAATCTTTCTATGAAATGGAGTGATGCTAAAATGAGCGAGGTTGAAGGTATTTTGTGTAGAGGTGACGAGAACGTTTCAGACCTTATCTATAGTGTTTATAGCAAAGGGGAAATATTTTCATCATGGGGTAGCGAGATGGACTATGAAAAATGGACCTCTTCGATGAAAGAACTTGGATTAGACAAGGATAAATATCTTTCTTCTCGACCAATAGACAAGAAACTTCCATGGAGCAATATTTCTAGCCTCGTTGACGAGAAATGGTTGATAGATGAAAGGGAAAAGGCTTATGGCCTTTCAAACACACCAGATTGTTCTTATGGAGTATGTTCTTCTTGTGGTGTTTGTTCTGGAACCCTTAAAAACATAATAGAAAAAAATGTAAAGGACGTTGATATTAGTGTAACAATGATTAAGC
>JAKIZQ010000034.1:3031-9573 GCA_022707945.1 Bdellovibrionales bacterium | reverse complement strand
CAGACACAGCCCACGGTACTAATCCTGCAAGCTCAGCAATTGCTGGACACGAAGTTGTTGCTGTAGAAAGTAAGGGCGGCGTGTTAAAGAAAGAAGACATAGCTTCTTTGATAGACGAAGATACAGCGGCGTTAATGGTAACCAACCCAAATACCCTTGGTTTTTTTGAGAGTGATCTTGCAGAAATAGCTGAACTTCTTCATTCAAAGGGTGCTCTATTATATTGTGATGGAGCCAATACCAATGCTTGGATGGGACAAGCAAAACTAGGCAACATGGGCGTAGATGTTATTCAATACAATCTTCACAAAACATTTTCTACTCCACATGGTGGTGGTGGTCCAGGTTCTGGTCCAGTTGTGGTCTCTGATAAACTGTTGCCGTATCTTCCAGTGCCTGTAGTGGTTAAGAATGTAGATAAATATGAACTTAAATATGATCTTAAAGACAGTATTGGTAGGATAAAAGGTTTTTATGGTAACTTTCTTGTATATGTAAAAGCATATACCTATATTTTGATGCTTGGAAAAGAGGGCGTTAAAAAAGTTTCAGACATGGCAGTTCTTAATGCTAACTACATAAAGGCTAGACTAAAAGGTCATTACGATCTTCCTTTTGAAGGGAACAACATGCATGAAGTTGTTTTTTCTGACAAACTACAGAATGAGTTTGGCGTAAAGACTATGGATATAGCAAAAAGACTGCTTGATCACGGGATGCATCCACCAACGGTATATTTTCCGCTGGTCGTTCATGGTGCAATAATGATAGAACCAACAGAAACAGAACCTAAGGAAGAATTGGATCGTTTCTGCGACGTAATGATAGAAATAGCTAACGAAGCAAAACAAAACCCAAAAGCACTACACGATGCTCCTTTAAGCACTCCAGTAAGACGCTGTGATGAAGTTGGAGCGGCAAAGGTGCCAGTAGTCTGTTTTAAAGACTAAAAACCTTGTTATTTTAATAAGTTAGCCCTTGTTTTATTTTTAACTTGACAAGTATTACAACTTCTGTTATAATGTAACTAATTTAAAAACGGGGGTACGTGAAATGAAAAAACTATTGGTGGCCTTAACAGTAAGTATAATGTTCTTTGGTTGTATGGGTGGCAGCGGAAGATCTTTAAGTATATCAGATCCAGATCCAGATCCTCAAGGAAAAGTAAATAAAGAGGCTTTATGTGATGAGGCCATAGAGGATACAAAAGATGCTTTTAATTCAGCAACTATAAAGACAACGAATGTAAAGGCCTTCTTTCTAAATGTTAAGACAAAATGTGAAGATGTTATTCATCCAGAAGATTATATTGAACCTATAGCAGAACTTATAGAAGAGGATACAAACGCTTGTGGTTGCCCAAAATCTTTTGTGGCCAGCATATTAAACGAATTGGAGTCAACTACAAGTGATAGAAGTTTTGAGGATATAATTTCATTTCCTGTACAGTCACAGCTAGGACTTTGTGCGATGCCCGCTATTTGTAGTTTAATGGGAACAATACCAGGAACATTAAATCCTCAATAAAAAAATCTTTATTAATAGAGGAGCGATAATGTAAAGGCCTCGAGTATAATACTCGAGGCCTTTGTGTTTCTATATCTAAAGTTTTGTGCTGATGGTTAATCCCTGTCCGATAGACACTATTGAACTGTAAAGTCTTTTATCACTTAACACCATTTTGTTATATTCCCTAAGATGTAGTGATATTTTTTCTGCAGTACCCTTTCTTGAATAGAGGGTGTCATCTGCTATTATGATACCGCCAGTACGGACTAGTCTTATACATTCCTCTAACATTACTGGGTATAATGATTTTCTTGCGTCTTGGAACACTATATCAAAGTATCCTGTTGGGAGTTTTTTTGTTACCTCTGTTATGTCTCCCTCGAGTATCTTTATCCTTTCACTTACACCAGCTTTTTTAAAATTTATTCGTGCTTCATCTAAAAGTGCTATGTCATAGTCTATTGTAGTTAAGAACCCATTCGTTCTTTTTAATGCTTCAGACATCCATATTCCAGAATAGCCAATGCATGTACCAAGCTCTAATACGTTCTTTGCATCCAGCGTTAGTATAAAGGTATTTATTAGCCTTGCTACTTCTGGCTCTATAAAAGACCTCGTGTCTGCACGTGTTGCGCTCTGTTCTTCCATACCCCTTAATATTTCATTATCGTAATACATAATTTTCTATTTCTATTTCTTTATCATTCTTGTTACAATGGAATTCTTAAATATTGAGAAATAATATATTTATATTTGTATCTTGCTGTTTTTATTAAAAATATTTATAACATTAATTTAATGAATTAATGTACAATACATTGTTGGCTGTAAATAATGTGGACACTGCATACCCTATATGTTAGTAGTAATGCCAACTAAAACACACGACCTTTACTTTCGTCCATGGTGTCTGTCTTTTAGGTTCAAAAAAGATAGTTCGGGCGGCTAAAAAAAGTGGGGTCGGAGGTTAAACCTAAAGGAGGATATTAAACCTATGAACCAAGTTACTATGAAAGACCTTTTAAGTGCAGGTGTGCACTTTGGTCACCAAACAAGCAAGTGGAACCCTAAGATGAAACCCTACATTTTTGGAGCAAGGAACGGTATCTATATCGTCGATCTCCAGAAAACAGTAAAGATGGCTCAAAAGGCATTTGAGTACATTAGGGACGAAGTTGCCAGCGGAAAACAAGTAATATTCGTTGGAACAAAGACTCAGGCCAAAGACGTTATTAAAGAAGAAGCTCAACGTTGTGGTGCATACTACATCACTAACAGATGGTTGGGTGGATTGCTTACTAACTTCAAGACCATAAGACGTGGAATAGAAAGGCTTGAGGAAATAGAAAAGATGAAAACAGACGGTGTTTTTGATCTTTTGAGCAAGAAAGAAGTTTCTAAACTTGAGAAGGAAAAGACAAAATTGGAAGAATCATTCTCTGGTATAAGGAGCATGAAAAAACTTCCAGAACTAATGTTCGTCGTAGATCCAAATAGCGAAGCAATTGCTGTTAGTGAAGCAAGAAAACTTGGTATCCCTATCGTAGCTCTTGTTGATACTAACTGTGATCCAGATCCTATTAACTACATAATACCAGGTAACGACGATGCAATAAAATCAATAAAACTTTTTGCTACCTATGCTTCAGAAGCTGTTGCAGAAGGAAAAGCTATGTTCGAAGAAAAAGTTCGTGCAGGAGAAATAGAAGTAGGTTCTGATTCAGACCAAGAAGAAAGTGCTTTTAAAGCTGATAGCGAACAGGAACAAGCTGATAGCGTTGTAGTAGAAAAGATACGCAAAATAGACAGAAAACCAGAACAGCAGGAGGGGGAATAAGTCATGGCTGATGTAAGTAGTGAATTAGTAAAACAATTGAGGGAAAAAACAGGCGCTGGAATGATGGATTGCAAAAAAGCGCTAGTAGATTCTAAGGGTGATCTTGAAAAGGCACTAGTGTTCTTAAGGGAAAAAGGACTTGCTTCTGCAGAAAAGAAAAGCTCTAGGGCTACAAAAGAAGGTGTTGTGAGTTCTTATATTCATGGCAACGGTAGAATAGGCGTTATGATAGAGGTTAACTGTGAAACAGACTTTGTTGCTAAGAATGAAAAGTTCCAAAGTTTTGTTAAGGACATAGCAATGCACATAGCGGCTATGAACCCAAAGTATATAAAAGAAGAAGATGTCCCTGCAGACGTGAAAACCTCTGAAATTGAAATATACAAAAAGCAAATAGAGGGCAGCGGAAAACCTGCTAACGTAATAGAGAAGATTGTAGAAGGAAAGTTTAAGAAATACTGCGAAGAGTTCTGTCTTTTAAATCAGGCTTATGTAAAGAACCCAGACCTTAAAATTCAGGATTATGTAAAAGAGAACATCTCTGTAATAGGAGAGAACATAAGTATTAAAAGATTTGTAAGATGGCAGTTGGGTGAATAACCATGGCAGAAAGGAAAAAATATAAAAGGGTCCTATTAAAACTTAGTGGTGAAGCTCTTAAAGGCGACGGTGAGTATGGTATTTGTCCAGAGACCATAAACAACATTGCTAAACAAGTAGCAGAAGTTAAGTCGCTGGGAATAGAGATTTGCCTTGTGATAGGTGGAGGCAATATCTTTAGAGGTATTGCAGGTGCTACCAAGGGAATGGACCGCTCTAATGCAGATTATATGGGAATGCTTGCCACCATAATGAACGCAATAGCAATGCAAGATGCACTAGAGAACATCGGTGTTCACACAAGAATACTTAGTGCCATAGAAGTTAAAGAAGTTTGTGAGTCTTACATAAGAAGAAGGGCTATAAGACATTTAGAGAAAGGAAGGGTAGTTATATTTGCTGGAGGAACAGGTAACCCATATTTCACCACAGATACAGCGGCATGTCTTAGAGCAATGGAAGCGGATTGTGAAGTAATACTTAAAGCAACTAACGTTGACGGTGTTTATGATAGCGATCCAAGAAAGAACCAACAAGCAAAGTTCTTTGATAAGCTTACTTACCTTGAAGTGCTTAATCAGGGATTAAAAGTTATGGATGCAACGGCAGTATCGCTTTGCATGGATAATGGGCTCCCGATGATAGTTTTTAACCTTAAAAAAGAAGGTAATATAAAAAAGGTTATCATGGGTGAGAAAATAGGGACTATGGTAGATTAAATAGAGGGGGGACGATATGGAAGCAATTTATAAAGATACAAAAGATAAAATGGAAAAAGCGGTAATTAGTCTTAAACAGGAGTTCTCTAGGCTTAGAACTGGCAGAGCAACACCAGCTCTTTTAGACGGTGTAAGAGTAGAATACTATGGTTCTCTTACTCCACTGAATCAGGTGGCTAATGTTTCTGTTCCAGATCCAAAAATGATAGTGATACAGCCATGGGATCAGAATGCTTTAACAGCAATAGAAAAAGCTATAATAAAAACAGACCTTGGTCTTAATCCACAAACAGATGGAAAGATAATCAGGGTGCCTATTCCTTCATTGACTGACGAAAGAAGAAAAGACCTTGTTAAGCTCGTAAAAAAACAGGGAGAAGATTCTAAGGTTTCCATAAGGAACATAAGAAGACAGGCCAATGAATCAATAAAGGGAAGAGAAAAAGATAAAGCCATCAGCGAAGACGATAGCAAAAAGGCGCAAGACAATATACAAAAACAGACAGATGAATATATAGCTCAAATAGACAAAATAATGCAGACAAAGGAAAAGGAAATACTGGAAGGGTGAAGCATCCCCTGTTGAACAAAACACTACCTTCTGGACTTAAGCACATTGCCGTCATCATGGACGGTAATGGTCGCTGGGCACAGCAACGTGGAAAAGACCGCATCTTTGGTCATCGTCAGGGTGCAGAAGCTGTGCGAAAAATAGTAAAGAACTGTTCAGACCTTGGTTTAGGAGTACTTTCTCTTTTTGCATTCAGTACAGAAAATTGGGATAGACCCAGTGACGAAGTTAATGCCTTAATGAACTATTTTGAGGATTTTCTTAAAAAAGAAAGAAAAGGTATTTTTGAACAGAACATAAAATTCGTTGTAACAGGACAAATAGAAAGACTTCCAAAAAAAGTTAAAGAACTTGCAGTTTCTTTAATGCAGGACTCCTCTTCTAATAAGGGGATGGTGCTTAACCTAGCTGTGTCTTATGGCGGAAGACAAGATATCCTTAACGCAGTTAACGGGATATTGAACGATATTGAACAGGGTAAACTATCAAAAGATGAATTGAACATTGATCTGTTCAGTAATTATCTTTGGACTAAAGATTTGCCAGATCCAGACCTCTTGATACGCACCAGTGGAGAATTAAGAATAAGCAATTTTATGATTTGGCAAATGGCTTACACAGAGATATATGTTACAGAAATGCTTTGGCCGGACTTTGATGAGGCTGAATTAGAAAAAGCGATAGATGCTTTCTCTAACAGAAAAAGAAGGTTCGGAAAGGTTGGTGAATGATGTTAAAGAAAAGAGTAATCTCTGCATTAATCGCAATAGGTGTTGGTGCACCGTTTATTATTTTTGCAGGAAAATTTGCTATCTATCTATTTACGCTTATTATACATGCTGCATGTCTTTATGAGTACTTCAACATGACCATGGGAAAAGACAGCCCCAAAGAATTAAGACTTTCTGGTGTTTTTACAGGTATTGCTGTTCTTTTTATCTATATATTCTTTGGCAAAGCTGCGTTCATATCAGCACTCACCATAACAGTAATATCATATGCTGTTTACTTCCTAATAAGAATGGACAAGAACCTAGACGAACTTACTCCAAAGAATAACTCACAAGTTGGAAAGGTTATAACAGATCTCTCTTTAATAATTTTTGGTATATTTTTCTTCTCGCTCTTACTTAGTTACATTCCTTTATTAAGGGATTCATATGATGGTCTTAAGTGGGTAATAATGTTGATGGCAGTAGTGTGGCTTGGAGACACTGGTGCTTTCTTTACAGGTAGCAAATACGGTAAAAGAAAATTGTATCCAAAGATAAGTCCAAATAAATCATTAGAAGGTGCTTTTGGCGGG
>JAKIZQ010000034.1:0-2971 GCA_022707945.1 Bdellovibrionales bacterium | reverse complement strand
CTGTGTTGTGTAAATGGATCTTCTTTTGGTCCTTGGATTATGTAGATTGCATAGTACTTGGAACAATAGGTGCTGTTTTCGGACAAGTAGGGGATCTTGTAGAATCTATGTTCAAAAGAGCAGTGGCTGTAAAAGATTCAGGCTCTGTTATGCCTGGGCACGGAGGCGTTCTGGACAGGTTCGACGGTATAATATTTGCCGCACCGTTCTTTTATTTTTATGTTAGCATGTTCTTTTAAGAAATATCGATCATGAAGAAAATAGCAATATTAGGATCAACAGGCTCAATAGGTGTTACAAGCTGTGACGTAATAAGGGTTAACAAGGATTATTTTCAAGTCGTACTTTTAACCGCCAACACAAATTATGAACTGCTGGCAAAACAGGCAAACGAATTCAGGCCTGCTTATCTTTATATATCCTCAAAAGAATTATCACAAAAACTTACGACACAATTACAATATGCGCCAAAAATATTCTATGGAGACACTGGATTATTAGATGCTGTTTGTGAATGTGGTGCAAATATTCTTTTGAATGCATTGGTTGGTTCAATGGGGCTCTTGCCAACATTAAAGGCAATAGAACTTTCTATGGATATTGCCCTTGCTAACAAAGAAACCTTGGTTCTTGGCGGGGACATAGTAACATCTTTAGCTAAAAGCAAGGGTGTAAAAATACTCCCGGTTGACAGCGAGCATAATGCGATATTCCAGTGCTTGCAAGGTAATCAACAAAGACCATTAAAAAGGATAATACTAACTGCCTCTGGTGGACCTTTCCTTAGGACACCATTAAAAGAGCTCGCCTCTGTAACACCAGAACAGGCACTTAAACATCCAACTTGGGGTATGGGCAAAAAGATAAGTATAGATTCTGCCACAATGGTCAATAAGGGTTTAGAGATAATAGAGGCTAAATGGCTTTTTGATATACCATCGACCATGATAGATGTTCTTATACATCCACAAAGCATAGTGCATGGCATGGTGGAATTTGCCGATGGGTCTTTGCTTTCCATGCTTGGACCAACGTCTATGAGCATACCAATAGCACACGCCTTGTTCTATCCTAACAGCGAATATAATAGTTTGGGACAAACACTTGATATGAGCAAGGGGCTTAACCTTGAATTCATAAGTCCAGATGAAGAAAGGTTCCCGTTACTTGCCATAGCAAAACATGTTGCACAAGAACTTGGTACCAAACCTGCAGTTTTTAATGCTGTTAATGAAGTCGCAGTAAAATCTTTTATAGACGGTAAAATACGTTTTACAGATATTCATTCTGTGGTTGAGAAGGTATTGTCTTTACATACCAATTCAAAAAAATATGATCTTAAAACCTTGCTTGAAGTTGATAGCTGGGCAAGGAATAAAGCAGAAGAGTTATTAAGGGGGACTAAATGATATACATTGTTGCTTTTATACTATTACTTGGAGTTTTAGTTCTTGCACATGAACTTGGGCATTTTCTTGCAGGCAGGTTGATGAAAGTTAAAATAGAGGCTTTCTCTATTGGTTTTGGAAAACCAATACTAAGAAAAAAAGTTGGAGATACTGAATATAGGCTCTCTATAGTTCCTTTAGGTGGTTATGTAAAATTCTACGGTGACGATCCAAAATCAGATAAACCAATACCACAAGAAATGACCCCGTATCTTTTTAATAATCAAAAAGTCTGGAAACGTGCTTTTATAGTTTTTGCAGGACCTTTAGCTAACTTCTTACTAGCTGTGCTAGTTTTTTGTACGGTCTATTTTATTGGTGAACCAAATGTCTCTACAAAACTTGGTTATGTAGAAAAAGGTTCTGTTGCCTTTACCAGTGGTTTAAGGGAAGGAGATGTAATAGAAACTGTTAACGGCACAAAGGTACAAACATGGACAGAGATGGATGAACTTATCTCTACAAAAAAAGAGTCTGTGCTCTTGAGCGTTAAGAGGGATGAAAAGAACATAGACATTAAAGTCCCACTTAATAACTTAATAGCAAAGAACAGGTACGGAGAAACAGTTCATAAAGAACAGATACAAGGTATATCTCCATTCAAAAGATCTTCTCTTATAGGCGTTGATAGTTCAAAAAACAGTTTTGCGTATGATGCAGGACTTAGGACAGGGGACCTTGTTTACAAAATAAACACAGCAGAAGTTAGTTCTTGGGACGAAATGCAAAAAGCTCTTATGGATAATAAGAAAGATGCAGTTATATACGTTAAAAGGGCAGAAAAAAAAGGGACTAAACCAAAAGAGTTAGAATTATTGGTTAAGGACACTAGCAAATTAGTCCTTAAACCAGCAGAACTTTTTATATCTGGTTTTGTTGGTGATGATAGCCCAGCCTCTAAAGCAGGCATGCAGGTTGGTGATATGATATATGCCGTTAACAATAAACCTGTTCTAAGTTTTCAATCACTTCAACAGTTGGTAGATGCTGCAGGCAGGAACTCAGAATCACTTAATGTTACAGTATCAAGAGCAGGAAAACTAATAGAGCTTGATATAACCCCGGCACTTCACGATCTTAAGGATGAAGAATTGGGACAAAAAGAAAAACGTTATCTTCTTGGTGTAGAGACCAACTATTATCCCGGACCTGTAGATCAAACAAAGATAATAATAAGGAATCCTATTAAATTAATATGGGCGGGTATAGAAAAAACTGCTTTTTGGGTATGGATAACAGCAGTAGGGCTTGTAAAACTATTAACAGGAGCTGTGTCCTTTAAGGCTGTTGGTGGTCCACTTATGATAGGTAAAGTGGCAGGGGATAGTCTTATGATGGGTTTTGTTTATTTCTTTAGGATAATGGCAGTAATAAGCATAAACCTTGGAGTAATAAATTTGTTCCCAATACCAGTACTTGATGGTGGTCACTTGGTACTATATTCCATAGAGGCTGTTCGCAGAAAACCACTTAAGGAAAGACATATAGAGATAGTACAACAGGTTGGTTTCTATCTTTTAATA
>JAKIZQ010000033.1 GCA_022707945.1 Bdellovibrionales bacterium | reverse complement strand
ACCCACATTATACATGGGTATATGCAGATCCAATAAATACAGATCCAAAATCACCAGATTCTAAGATGTCACCAGGGCGTTTTAATAAAATAAGTGCCACCTATGAAATACAAAAACAAATACCTGCACCTTCTCAAGAAATAACTTTTGGAACTCCTAAAGTATGGTGCGTAGGGGTAAAAGCTCAATCAAAAGATACTAAGCCAAATAGACGTGTAAGTAATAGAAATAAGAATAATATAAATACAAAATCATTAACTATTGTACCAAGAGGAAATGATACCCCTTGTTCACGATAAAATGATATCAGGGTTATTGTTACAACTTACTTTAACTTATTTATGACAGGTTGACTGGCTTCAGTCCATAACAAGGTGGTTTCAGATAATATAGCGTCAAAACTAGACGCAAGTCCTATTACTTCCCAAAGACCATCTTTTTCACAATATAATGGGCCACCAGAGTCGCCCCATTCTATCCAGCTTTTTTGTCCCTTTTTGGCAGTATAAATAAAACCTGAACCTACTATTACTTTAGAGATCTCGCCTACACTTATATTATTGTTCTTCTTTGAATAGCCTGCGATCCTACAATTATTATATGTGTCATCTTTCTTTAACTCCGTGGTTATTTTTGCAACATTTAACGACGAAGTATCACCATCCACCTTTACTTTAATTACTGCAAGGTCAAGACTTGCCACTTTAGCAACAAATGTTTTATAGTTTGCATCATTAACGTCGATAGGATCAAAATTTTTGGCAGAGCCAGAACTTAATTCGATCAAACTAAACCCTTTTGTAGTAGAAAGGGCCCTGTTCTGGTCTAGACTTATTAGGAATGCTTTTTCTTCTCGATATTTTGGGTTATATGATATTTTATATTCTGTTACTTTATGTTTATTGTAGTTAACTTTTCCATCCGAACTTTTTGATGGACAAGAAATACTTTTAAGCACTGAGTCATGATAATAAACTTTATCTCCGTTCTCGTTAATATCCAATGTAACAACACAGTGTGCGGCAGTTATTATATTTAGATTAGCACCTACTCTCTCTACAAGAACACTAGAGCAAGGAAACTCAATACTACCATTTTCCACTCCATCTTGAAGAACCTTACCTTGAAAATCCAGCTTGCATGCATAAGATGGAAATGCGTTATCATTCTTTGCCTGAATTGACTTTCCTCCCACACACCAAACCGAATTAGTAGAAAAAACCAATAGCAATAAAAACATTATATTATAGAACATAATACCTCCAGGCATCATCCCTGAAAAAGCCTTGCTTTAGTCCTTTTATGAACTTCTTGGATGATGGATCTTGCTATCTGCACTTTATCTTTTCTGTAGTGTAGGTAGTAAGGAACCACACAACCACATTTAGAACAGTCCGCTCCTGAGCCCATCATACATTTAGGTTTTATGTTACCGCCAGTATCCAAAGCAATACCATGGGTCCTGAAAGAACATTTTGAAACGACCTTTTTCATGTTACTCGGCAACATATTCAAGAAAACATCGTCTGGCATATCAATAACGGCACCATATTTACTATTATGTTTAAGGTCCAAAATATGTTTAATAGTTTCTTCTTTTTCTTTGTCTGACATGACTAAAGGATCATTCGGTTCACTCAAAGATGGAGTGTAAAAGTCAAACATAACTTCATTAACATTAGTATCATAAAGATCTTTAACTACAGTTTCTATTGTATTTTTATTCATGGTGTTAACACACATGGCGGCACTTATCTTTATGTCTGGGGCATTACTTATGTTCGTCATTATCGTCTTATAAAGACCCTGCTTTCCCCTAACCTCATCATGTGTCTTTTCATCACCGTCTATAGAAACATGGTAATATATATTGGACCAAGATGGAAAAGGAATACTTCCATTCGTAACTAAAAGGTTATGCAAGAAAAGCCCCTTGCACCTTTCTATGACGTCTTGCCTGAGCAGAGGTTCTCCTCCTACCCAAGTAGCACTATAAGTAAGTTTATAGTTCTTCTTTAATTCTTTTATCCTTTGTTCCCATGCTTCTGGACTAAGTTCATCTGGAGATTTAGTTTTATAGAAATAACAGTGTTTACATCTAAGGTTACATCTTTTTGTAACATCTATAGAAAAGAAACTACCCTTAATAAAACCAACACAAAAAAAGGCAAGCCTTGGTAAAAGAAAAGATTTAAGGAACGGTGAATGTATTCTTTTTTGTCTCATGGTTCGTGATAATAGCTCTAATAATTAATTCTCGTCAATATTTGAGTTCAGCAAAAAGCACAATACTTTGGGAACCATCCTTTAAGGGATTTTTATTAAAATCTCCATAAACATTTAATATATTGAAATCATTAGATATTAGAACTTCTCTTAACTCTTCCTCACGATACATCCTTAGATCTATTCTCTTTGTAAAAAGGTCTTCTCCATCTAAAGAATAATATAAATTATAGTTAGCTATCTTGGTAATTGGATCAAAAACTACCGTATCTTCTATTACCAATATCTTTGACTCAGGGTCATTTTTATTGGTTCTTTTTAAAGATCCGTCTGTACATTTTTTAACATAAAATGCATCGAACGGCATAAAATCATCTGGACCTCTAGAAAGATCATCGTCTAAAGGGTTCATAAGTTCCATTATGAACTTAGACCCTTGATGCATGTGCTTTTTTAAATTATCAAAGAACTTACTCACACCTTCATCACTGTGTATGTGTTGAAAGGCATTGTACGGCATCAACACTACGTCGAATTTTTTACTTAGATCGAGATCTATAAAATTAGCTTCGATAAATTCTATATCCAACCCATGAGCTTTTTGCTCTGCCAATTTAAGCATATTTTTATCTACATCAACACCTGTAACACTAAAACCACAAACTGCTAACGGTATAGATATACGGCCAGTGCCACAACCTAATTCCAATATGGTTAAAGGTTTAGAAGTCTTAAGCATTTGGCATTGTTCAATATAAAAAAGAACATCATCCTTTCTTATATCGTATTCAAGATCATAGAAATATGGATCAGAATATATATTCACAAGATTCAAACACTCCATCTACTCATCTAATGCAACAGTTACAGGTAATATCACCGTCGTCACACCATACTGTTGAAGATTTTTCTGTATCATGAAGGCAGTATCGTTATGAAGCATTTTATGATAGAAACGTTCTTCTTGGAAAGTAAGTTTACCAGCAAACACTGTTGATTTAGGGAACTCTTTAGCTGTATTTATACAAAGCTCCGTTGCAAGTTCTACAACGTCAGTGCCAGCAGAAAAACGATAATCTGCAGGCATCCCAAGTTTTCTTGCATATTCAACATATTGTTTTAAGGCTTTCTTTACATTTTCTTCATAAGCTACAAGTTCTTCATGGTTCCTAAAGGAACCAGAATCAACCGCTGCTACACCTACAAAGATAAAGTTCTTGTATACCCAAGGAAAGTTATCAAGTATTGACAGCATCGAGTGAATACCAAAACTATTAAAGCCACTCACAAGTTGTATAGCCGTTCTATCGTCGGGTTTAACCACCTCTTTGTTATATGGATAGCCAGATGGTTGAAATTCTATTATCTTCTCATTAAGTTTTTTTATTGCTTTAGAGACCTTGTTGTAATGTTTCTTGATAAGATAACACACAACAACCACCATCAATGTAAAAACAAGAGTTAACCAACCTCCAGCTCCAAACTTTTCATAACATGTTATTGCTAATATAGTAGTACACAGTAATAAACCTATTGAATGAATAATGAGATGTGACTTCCACTCGGGTTTTGTTTTTCTATTAACAACAAAAAACTTACACATACCTAATTGAGAAAGAGAAAATGTAACAAAAACGTTTATGGAATACATTACTACCAGCGTACCTATATGACCTCCAGTGTAAAGAAGAACGAGGATGGCGGCAAAACCCATCAAGAGAACTCCGTCACGCATTGTTAATCTTTCCGACAATGATGCGAATCTCTTAGGTAGCCATCCATCTAAAGCCATATTGGCCATAACCCTTGGACCATCTATAAAACCAGCTTGTGCTGCAACAGTTAAAAGAGCTCCTTCAGAAAATATAGTTATTAAAGCAATTACTCCACCAAAAGCCCATGCTTCAAATACTCGTTCAGATAACAGTGCATTCATCGTCTTTCCATGTTCGGGTTTTATATCCCACAAGAGATAACAGAATAAAAGTCCTCCGGCAGTAATTGCAAGTGACAACGACATATAGACCATAGTCCTTTTTGCAGTTCTAACTTTTGGTTCTTTCATTATTTGAAGACCGTTAGACACAGCCTCTATACCAGTATATGTACCACCACCCATAGAATAGGCCTTAAAGAACAAAGCCATCATCCCTATAGTTCCCAACGAAGCTAGCCCGTTATTATAATCTGTCTTTATTTCTTGGATCACAGGACCTATTTCTCCAGCATGACCTATAAAACCATATCCAATCAAGATAATGTGAGTAATTATGAAGACTACAAATACAGGGGCCAAAATATATATGGATTCTTTGACTCCCCTGATGTTCATAACTATCAACATCAACACAAGGAATACTTGGAACATTAATTTATATTGGTGATACTCCATTGGAAGAAAACTAAAAATAGCATCACCGCACGCTGCAATAGAAACAGTAATTGTAAGTATATAATCTACTATAAGGGCCGAGCCAGAAATAACACCTGCTTTTTTGCCGAGTGTTTGTGTTGCAACTACATAGCCTCCTCCACCAGTAGGAAAATACTCTATCATCTTGGAATAAGAATAAGCTATTATGAATACAGTGAACGCTGTGGCTATAGCCAAAAGTACAGCCAAATAAGGATGATCAACTATAACCCTAAAAGCTTCTTCTGGTCCGTAAGAAGAAGAAGAAAGTCCATCAGCACCCAAACCAATCCATGCTAGAGTTGGTATTAGGGCAAGTTTATGAAATATATTAGGATCATGAACATCCTTTGGCTTACCAAAAATACTTTGTTTTATTGACGTTATATCCATAACGAACGTATCTTAAAGTCTAAAAAGTATTTAAGTCAATTGAATGCTAGTGACTTATCAATAAAAACATTATAAAAATCAGGCCTAGAGAACAAAAAAATGAAAGATACTCAATTAAAAATACTTGAGTTCATAAAAAAAGAAGGGCTCATAAAAAAAGGTGAAAAAGTCCTCGTTGGAGTTTCTGGCGGAATAGATTCCGTGGTCCTTCTTTATACATTGTGTGATCTTGCCATGCTCTTAGAGATGCCAATGCCCGTTGTTGCTCATGTTAACCATATGTTAAGAGGAAAAGAATCTGATAGGGACGAAGAATTCGTTAAAGGTCTTGCTGAGGATTTAAGAATACAGTTCGTATCTGAACGTTTTGATATTAAAACTTTAGCAGATACAGAAAAAAGGAGCGTTCAGGAAACAGCAAGAAAGTACAGACTACGTTTTCTCGAACAGGCTGCAGAAAAAACATCGTGCCAAAAAATAGCTACTGGGCACAATGAAGATGATCTTTCTGAAACAGCTATAATGTGGATAACCAGAGGTGCTGGTTTAAAGGGTGCAAGCGGTATACTCCCAAGAAGAGGCAAATTCATTAGACCTATTCTTTGTTGCACAAGACAAGAGATAGCAAGATTGGCAGAAGAAAAAGGGTTACTTCATGTAGAGGATTCCTCTAATTCCAAAACAGACTATATTAGGAACATCTTCCGCCACGAGATAATACCTACAATAGAGCAAAAATGTTACCGCTCGGCAAAAAAGAATATTGCAAGGTTTGCAGGCCTTATAAAAGATGACATGGAATATTTAGAATTAGTTGCTGGAGAAATAAGCGAAAGGATTATATATCCTTTGAACCCTAAATTTGAAAGTACTGTTGAGCTTCAAAAACTAGATACTTTACATAGCGCTATAAAAAAACGTGTAATTAGAAATATGATAAGAGAAGTAGCTGGCACCCTAGAAAACATTAGTAGCCAACACATAGATTCGATCATAGAGCTTTGCTCCAAAAAAGACGGTGGTAGACGAAGAATAGATCTTCCTGGAGAATTAGAGGCAATAAAGACCTACTCAAAGTTAATGATACGACCGTTGCTAAAAGGATATAAGAAAGAGACCATCGATCCAGAAAAAGAATATTTGGTAAATTACCCTGGTGAAACACTTATAGAAGGACTTGAACTAAAAATAGACACAGAGCTTTTACCCGGCGGAAGATCCATAGAAAAATATCATTTTGATGATCCTTACATAGCTTTCTTTAACTTTGACAGAATAGCTTTACCACTAAAGCTAAAATTACCAAAACAGGGTGATACATTCATTCCTTTTGGTAGTAGAGGAACTAAAAAAATAAGCGACTTTTTTATTGATAGCAAGATATCCGCAGATGAAAGATGGAACATCCCATTATTAACAGATAATAACTCTAACATAATGTGGGTCTGTGGACATAGAACCAGCGAGTTATATAGACTAGATTACAATGTCAAGAACGTGCTCATGGTCAAGATAAGTTGGCTTTAAAATAATCTTTTAATATATCCGAATGATCAAAGCATATCTGTTTATTTATTGAGAGTTCCTTTATATCTGCTTCAGAACAAAGTTTTACATTTTTTGCATCATCTCCAGCGAAGGGTTCACTTTTTGATCTTGCGGTAAAAATAACAGATACAGTATGGAACCTTGGATCTCTTTTTGGGTTGGAATAAACACCAAATTGTTTTAGATCAAGTAATTCAGTATTTATTTCTTCCATCATTTCACGACGAACAGCTGCTTCTACACTTTCACCAATATCAACAAAACCTCCGGGCAAAGCCCAACCATAAGGAGGGTTCTTCCTTTCTATCAATACTATCTTGTCCTTGTATTCTACTATAGCATCCACTGTAAGTTTTGGAGTTTGTATATCCATTACTTAGCACCACCAGAATCCATAAGATATTCAACCATGAAAGAATCCAGTTCTCCATCAAGCACAGCATTAACGTTACCTTCTTCATAATCAGTTCTGTGATCCTTAACCATTTGATAAGGATGAAGTACATAAGAACGTATTTGACTACCCCATTCTATTTTCTTCTTTTCAGCATTTGCCTTATCTGTTTTTTCTTGTCTTATTTCGAGTTCTCTCTCATATATTTTTGATTTTAGAACTTTCATAGCTGTAGCCCTATTCTTGTGTTGAGATCTGTCATTTTGACATTGTACAACTATGCCTGTGGGCATGTGAGTTATTCTAATAGCTGATTCTGTTTTATTTACGTGCTGACCACCAGCACCACCAGACCTATATGTATCTACCTTTAGATCTGCTTCATTTATATCAACATTGATATCGTCCTCTATTTGAGGAGAGGTATATACAGCGGCAAAAGAAGTATGCCTTCTAGCATTGCTATCAAATGGGGATATCCTAACGACCCTGTGTATGCCTATTTCTGCTTTTAAATAACCATAGGCGTATTCACCGTTAACAAGTATCGTAGCACTCTTTATACCTGCTTCTTCACCATCTTGATAATCAACAACTTCAAATTTATACCCTTTTCTTTCCATCCATCTTGTATACATCCTAAACAGCATCTGCGCCCAGTCCTGAGCATCTGTTCCACCAGCACCTGCATTAATGGTAAGGATGGCTCCTAAATGATCAAATTCCCCACCTAACATTCTCCTAAATTCCATATCAGCAACAAGCTTTCCTACATCTACAACCTCTTTGATAGCATCTGGCAACATACTCATATCAGATTCAAGTTCTATTAACTCGCAAAGGCCTAAACCATCATTTATCTTCGAATTAGCACTAGCCCATGCGTCTATTAATCGTCTTAAGGATGCTGCTTCTTTATTAAGGTTCTGCGCCTTTTCCCTATCGTTCCAGACATTAGGATCAGAAAGGTCCTGCTCTATCTGTTTTAGACGTACGGCTTTGTCATCAAGTAATAAAAGAGAATGGAGCTTACTCATTCTTTCTTTGTATTCTTGGTAGGCATGTTTTACTTCGTTTATATTCTCCACTTATAAAAACTCCACTCTAAGTTTATTCATTATCTTTTCTTGCAAAGCAAACATCTTAGCTGCGTCTTTCTTTTTAGCATTAAATTCATGATCGTAGCCTAAAAGATGTAGTACTCCATGAACAGAAAGTCTTAAAAGTTCTTCCTTAAAAGCAACTTCCTGTTCTTTAGCATTTTTTTTTGCAGTATCAACACTAATAATTATATCTCCCAAAAATCCATTGTGTGTCTTGCAAATATCCAATGGTATAAAACTAAGAACATCAGTCGCTGAGTTCTTGCCCCTAAAAGACTTGTTCAATTTCTTAATTGTTGCATCCCTTACTAAAGATACACTGACGGTGGTCTTCTTTTTGTTATAACCTGCTATCTGCAGTGTCTTTTTGATCGTCGTCATCAACAATCTTCTGGGTATATTTATCCCTTCTTCTGCGTTCATTATGATCTCCACCATTTCTATCCTCCGAAGTCTGCAGTTCTGGGTACTCTATCCTGCTATGATGAAGCGCTATTAATATTTTTGTGTACACATTACTTATTATCTTAAGCCTTTTTAGAGTGATGTTGCTCTCGTCAAATTGACCATCAGCAAAGATATTATTTACTATATTATCTACCGTGTTCTTTATCCTTGCTGGAGTTGGTTCTTCGAGTGTCCTGCATGCTGCCTCACAAGAATCTGCTATCATAACAAGTACAGCTTCTCTGCTCTTTGGTTTTGGGCCAGGATACCTGTAATCCATTTCATCAACTTCTTTATTTGCTTCAACTGCCTTTGCATAAAAGAACTTCATTAACGATGTCCCGTGATGTTGTTCTACGATATCAACTATTGGCTTACCAAGATTATATTCCCTTCCAAGCTTAACACCGTCTCTAACATGTGACACTAATATCCTAGAGCTCATGGTGGGGTTGAGCTTATCGTGTGGATTTGCTCCACCTTGTTGGTTCTCTATAAAGTACATGGCCTTACCCATTTTTCCTATATCATGATAATAAGAACCAACTCTGGCCAACAATGAATTAGCCCCTATGGCATCTGCACCAGCGGCAGCAAGCTGACCAACTATCATACTGTGATTATAGGTACCAGATGCTTTTATCAAAAGTTCCCTTAACAATGGATGATTAGTATTAGCGAACTCCAATAATTTTATATTAGTAGTATAATGAAAAGCATATTCAAATATAGGTATCACAGCCTCTGTAACAAAAGCACTGAGTATAGCACTAATAAACCCCGCTCCTGCGGCATAGACTAGATGATACCACTCAAAGTTCAAAGTATAGACCTTAGATAACATAACAACTGCCGCAAATAGGAACTGGAATAAACCTGCTATAAGTCCTGCTCTTAATAATGATGTTCTTTCTTCGAACCTAGTCAATGAGACTATTGCTATAAAACTAGAAAGCATTACATAAGCGCCTATTGTAAAATTGCCATCAAGAACTATACCAGCGACTATACCTGTCGTAACAGCATTAAGTGCTGCAAATTCTGAACTGATTATTATCCTCATTACAAA
>JAKIZQ010000032.1 GCA_022707945.1 Bdellovibrionales bacterium | reverse complement strand
AACACAATATGGAAAAGATTTTTTTGATTTTTATCATCAGAGTTTAATAAAGCACATGAAACTTCTTGTTGGAGCAGGGTTGGAAGTGTTCAGAGCAGAAGGTTCAAGTTTGGTAAAAGTTCCACTAAGTGTAAAGGTCCCAGGTGTTCACTGGACTATAGCAGCACAAGGCAATAGTAAGAGGCTGGCAGAACTTGTTGCAGGACTTGTTCCTTCTAGCAGTCCATATTTTCTTAATCCTTCAGAAGAAGGTGCTGGTTATGATGAGTTGTTTAGAGCAGTAAAATCCATGGCAAGTGACATGGTTCTTGATTTTACTTGTATAGAGAAGAGCGACTATGATGATCCTAAGGCCAATACAATGCCAAAATCATTGTCTAGATGGATTATAGCTACGGCAAAAAGGAATGGTCTAAAATTAGAGGGAGAAAATGCTCTGCCTAGTTTTGGTGCTCCAGATTTTTGGAAGAACATAAATGATGCTTTAATGTCAGGCTATGAAGAAATAACGATACTAAGGATGGATGATATTTTTAATGAAGCTAATCGTAAGATAGCTCTAGACGGTATAAGAGATATTACTAAACCATTTTTTATGTCTATGGACCTCTCGGCAGAAGAATTAGCGATAATATCATTTTTAGAAGCAGATAAACTTGATAAACTACAGGCGCTAGATATTTCCCAAAGAAAAAGGGTTATTGTCGATATGGCTATGGAAAAGATGCAAGAACAAAGGATTTCTGGTTCTAATCTGTCTAATATTGTTATCTTAAATATGGATATGTTGTTTGGTTCTGGGGATCTTGTTAATCAATATTTACGCATGTTCGTATATGGAGCTGATAATTATGAGGATAGAAGATCTAACATTAGGACAATAAGCGAGTATGTTTTCATAGCTAAATGGTTGCTAGACGCTGGTAACACGAGGCTTTTGCCTTATAAAGAGAAAATATTGTCTTTAGACAATAGGATAAAGTATGCGGAAATATGGGTATTAAGATCACCCAAAGTAGACATACTGAAAAAATATTACATTAAATATATGTTAGAGTTTAAGGGTATAAAGTTAGACAAAGATCTAAATATGTTAGAAGCACTTGTAGATTTGAAAATGGATATATTCAACAATATAGAAGAAATAGTAAAAACAGAGACGGGGAAGAATTTGTTGTTTGGCACAGAAAAAGAGAATGGTATGGATGGTGTTCTATATTACATGTTCAATAATGCAGAATTAATACAAGAAACCACGATGAAAGAAGTAGCTGAGTATCAGAACATGATAATAGGATTAGAGGTTCTTCGTGTTATTCAAGATAAAGAAATAAAAGATCGTACTGTTCCAGAACTGACTTATGTTACTAGGTTAAACATGAAAGCTGAATCAATAGAAAGGTACTATAGGGATAAGGCAGAACTCTCAGAGGCTAAGGATAGAGAATACTTTGAGGCTAAACGTAAAGAAGTTGAAAAACTTAGAGTTAAGACAACTAGATATATAAGAGAAAGAATGTAAAATATAACTAACAAGGAGTTGGTCAAGAAATGTTCAATTTTAATTTTTTCAAGCGCATAGCTCTTTTTTTCTTATTACTTTTGTTGCCCGTTTCTATTTTCTCACAGAATTATCATGAGATTTCAGAAAGGTTCGCTAAAGAAAGTAAGCAATTCATAGAACCAAAACTAAATTCTTTTTCCGTACTTGATGTTAGTTTTGAAGGTGGACCTGTGTATCTTCAAAAGTTAGAAGGTTCAGGAGATATCATTAGGATAAATATGGGTAAATCTGGAGGCATGGGAACAGTAGTTCCGCCTACGGCAGAAGCCATAAGCAGATATGCTGTAGATAAGAACCTTAATGTTTCTATGAATACTGTATCTCCATATCTTTGTGGACCTATGTGTGAGACCAACTTAGAAAAATTATTATCAGATGGGTATTTAGCAAGGATAAACACCTTTACTGTAAAAGTTGATGGCAAAGATTATAAAGTGGAAGCATATGCCGGTAGAACTAGTTATAATGGCAAACAATATTTGTTATCATGCCCTGAACTTTGGGATGGATATTTTGGAGAGAAAGGTAATCCATTTAGATATACAGCTACGGGTAATGAAGTAGCAGGAATACTTAACAGAAATTTTGAATCTATACACGGTGGTGGCCAAGACCTTATATCTTTAAGGGCATATATAGGTTTTTCACAGGCTACTGCAAAATTATTTGAAACTATAAAAGCAGATGTGGCTATAATAAATGATTATCATCCGGCCTTGTCTTTGTTCTATACAGAAATGCCAGCCTTGTTGATAGGTCATAATTTGGCATTTCACGGAATAATAGGTGTTAATAATAAAGAGGTTCCATACTGGGACCATAATGGAGCATTAGATTATCTTTCTAGACTAACTAATTTGCCAAAAGAAACTATAGATAGGTATTTTAGAATATGGAACAGCAATGAAAATATTGGTGCGGCCAGTGTAATGAAAGCCGCTATTTTAAAACTTGGAGAACTTACAGGTATAGGTTTAGTCGCTGTAAGTGAACAATATGCAGAAGAACTTAAAATGGATTATTTCCAAACTAGGGATAGGATAATGGTAAGAAATCCTGAGTTGAATCTTAGTCCAGAATATTTTTATGATGGCCCAGCTATAGAAAGGATAACTTCATTCTATAGATCACTTGGTCTTAATAATTTTGATGCCGGTAATGCTAGTTCATATTTTGTAAAGGAAGAAAGTAGAGGTCTTAAAGAAATAAGAGATGCTAACATCGTTGGTGTTGTAAATGGACAGGATCAAATACTTAATCCTGAAACAGATCCAAAGTTAAAAGATATAGTTAAAAATCCTTCTGCAAGTAAGTTCTTTAATCAGGAAAGTATTAATTTTCTAACAGAGATAGGCAATGATCCTTATTTTAAAAATGGACTTAACTTTAGTATGATGGACCCAGAAAGATTCTTTAAAGCAAAACAAGTTATACGAAAACTTTTACTAATGGAATTTTTTCCTAACAATCCAGAGATATGGAATAATACAGAGTCTTTTATCGTCTATAATTTTGGTAGAATGACAGATCAAAAGGGCACAGAAATCTTATATTCAAAAGTTGATCAGATAACAGCTAATGGAGATATAGTCATAATCGTCGGTACAGAGCCTGGTGGAATGTATGAACAAATGGCAGATGTGATGAGCAAGAAGGCTGATAAGATGCAAAAAGAAGGTAAATATTTTGCATTTACTAGTCGTTTTACACCTTACTATTATGTCTATGGTGCCGATATTAAAGTAACACCATCATTTTTTGAACCATGTGGGATGACACCTGCAGAAGCGAACAGAGGTGGAGTGCCAGTTATTGTCAGTGACGTTGGTGGCTTGCAAAGATTCCAAGATGCTTTTATGTTCAAAATGGTCCACAGTGATCCTTGGACCTCTGCTAATAATCTTTATGAAGCTTATTTAGAAGCAAGGAATGAATGGTATAACAATAGGTCTTCTTACGAAGACAGGATGCAAAGAGTTGCTTTAAAGGATTATTCATATGAGAAACCAGCAAGCCTATACATAGAACTTTTATTGATAGCTCTTACAAAGACCAAATTTAATGATGCAATAACAGTGGCAGAGGCTTATTCACAAGGTCTTGTTGATTATGAAGATTATAAAAGAGTTAAAGATGCTGTAATGGCCTTACCTGAATGGTTAAGGGAAGCATATGTTAAATATGCTACAAGGTTCTCTTCTTACGATAAAGATAAAGCTTTCTTTTTTGGTGTGAGTAATTCCACAATAGAAGGTCTTTTTTCTAGCAACAAAGATGTTGAAAGTCCTGTATCTCTAGACGCAAACGCGAGCACAGATAAGCCAGAGTACGCTAATGCCGTAGTGGACATTTCTGAAAAGAAAATATCTGGTTTTGAAAGATCGGCAATAGATTTTACTGGCCAAGCAGAAAAAATATTCATGTTCGACGAGAGTAAAGGTGATAAAAAGGATTTTATTCTAGATCTTTGTGTTTCAACTATAGTACAAAAACAAGAAAAAGGTGAATCCATAGAGTCAATAATAAGGTCTGATTTTATCTTTTTTGCTGAGAAAGGGGGCTTTATAGAGGAATACATAAAGACAATACCTCAAGCAAATGATTATCAAGATATGTTAAATAGACTTAATTTAGCTCGTTTCTATGTTATGGGTCTTAATAAGGTTGTAGAGGCTGATATATCTTGGTTTGAAAGAGTAGATGAGCTTAAACAACAAATAACGTTTATGGAAAACCAAATAAAAATGCCTAGAGATCTAATGTTAATAAACAATTTTAAGGAATATTACAAAAAGACATATGGATTAGATCTAAAAGAAACAAAGATGGAAGACTTATTCGACAAGATGGTCGTTGAAGGTGTTAAAGACTTGAACAAGGCTGGAGCTCCCTCTGCGGAATGGTTGAAAATGATGTGTGGTACAGAGGCAGAAAACTATCAGGATGGATTGCTTTACTATTTAAAATATAGAGCAGACAATACTGCAGATATTGATACAAGAGCAGAAAGGCAGTTCCAATTTTTGACCCTTAGCAGAAGAACTATATTTGAGCTGTCAGAGCAAAAGATAAATCCAGAACATCCACAGTTTAAAACCGTTTATGAGAGGTCTATTGAATCAATACGATATGTTAGGGATTTTTTGAACCCTAATGAAAAAGTCGGTGTAGAAAAGACCTTAAGGGAAGAAAAATTAAAAGAAATAAACAAAATAGAGTTAGACATAAAGAGATCCAAGGAAAGAACTAAAACTTTTTAATTTATTGCGAATAAAGGTTTTTTATTATAATACAGCTTTTGATGTCACATAATAAGATTAAACAGATAGCTCTAGTAGCTCACGATAATATGAAAAAAGACCTTATTGAATGGGTTGAGTTCAATAAAGGGACATTAAAAGCCTATGAGATACTTAGTACTGGTACTACTGGTGCTTTAATAGAAGAAAAAGTTGGCATAAAGACGACCAAACTAAAATCTGGCCCACTTGGTGGGGATCAACAACTTGGTGCAAAAATAGCAAATGGTGAAATAGATTTCCTTATATTCTTTTGGGACCCTCTGTCTGTAATGCCTCACGACGTAGATGTTAAAAGTCTTTTAAGACTTGCAGTTGTTTATAATATACCTGTTGCATGTAACAGAGCTACTGCAGACTTTATAATTTCATCATCACTTATGGATTCAAAATATGAAAGGCGTTTACCTCATTTTGATGAATATTTGAGTAGGAAAATAGAAGTATAAAAGGAGAGAGGAACATGCATTCAAAACCTAGACTTAGTTTTTGGCAGATTTTTAACATGAGCGTCGGTTTTTTTGGTATTCAACATGGATTTTCTATCCAATTTGCAAGGATGAGCGCTATTTATGAACAGCTTGGAGCCACACCGGACCAGATACCTTTTTTATGGTTAGCAGCACCTATGACAGGGCTGATAGTGCAACCAATAATAGGTTACATGAGTGATAGAACTTGGTGCAAACTTGGCAGAAGAAGACCATATTTTTTAGTTGGCGCCATACTTGCCACGATAGCACTTTTTGTAATGCCTAACTCTGGTTCTTTGTGGATGGCTGCAGGGATGCTTTGGGTCTTAGATGCTTCCATAAACATAAGTATGGAACCATTCAGGGCTTTTGTCGCCGATAAACTACCACAAGAACAAGTTTCTTTTGGTTATTCAATGCAAGTTATAATGATAGGCATAGGTGGTGGACTTGGTTTTTGGATAGCTTCAAAAGACTGGATATCGATTTTTCCTTCTTTATCTAAATATGCAAGTTCTTCAACACATCTACAATTCTATATATGTGCTTTGATGTTCTTGGGTGGTGTGCTTTATACAGTTATAACCTCTAACGAATATCCGCCAGAAAACATAGAGGAGTTTAATAAACATAAACAAGAATCAAGAGGTGTAAAACACTGGGCAAAAGAGACATATAATTGCATATTCCATATGCCACCAGCGATGAAAAGGTTGGCAGTGGTACAATTCTTTAGCTGGATGGGACTATTCTGTATGTGGATATTCTATTCAGTTGCTGTGGCTAACCACATATTTAATGCAACAGATAAACATTCTGAACTATATGAGCTTGGAATAAGAACAGCTAGTAGCACTATGACTACATATCAGATAATCAGCACGGCGTTTGCTTTTGTTATTCCTTTGCTTGCAAGAAGATTTGGCAATGTGTTTGTTCATACAATTGGACTTTTATGTGCAGGACTTGGCCTTATTTCCATATATTTTATTAAAGACCCTAACGTTCTTTATGTTTCTATGTTCGGCGTTGGTATAGGTTGGGCTACGATTCTTTCTATGCCTTATGCGTTACTCGTAAAACATGTGCCAAAAAGCAAATATGGTATCTATATGGGTATATTCAATATGTTCATAGTTATACCAGAAATATTGTCGGCGTTGGTGCTCGGTTGGTTTATGAGGAACGTGTTTAACAACAATTATATGGATGCAATAATAATGGGTGGTGTTTTTATGTTCATAGCGGCGGCGGTAGTACAAACACTCCGTAAATACGAAAGAGAAGCAGCACAGGAGAAGTAAAAATGAAATTTGAGAGGAGTTCCGGCATACTTCTTCATCCAAGTTCTTTACCTAGCAAATATGGTATAGGGGATCTTGGGCCAAATGCATATAAGTTCGTCGATCTTTTGGTAGAGACCAAGCAAAAACTTTGGCAGATATTACCGCTTGGACCAACAGGATATGGGGATTCTCCATATCAATGCTTTTCTACCTTCGCTGGAAACCCTTTTTTGATCAGTATAGAAAAATTAATAGAGGAATCTTTGCTAGACGAAAATGAACCAGCGTTAAAAGATAATTTTAATAACAAGCTGGTAGATTATGGCAGGGTTATAAACTTTAAATATGCTATTCTTAGAAAAGCTTTTCTAAGATTCATTGAAAGCAAAGACAAACAGTTAAAAACAAAGTTTAACACTTTTTGTGATAAGAACTCTTCTTGGTTGGATGATTATGCTTTATTTATGTCGCTAAAGGATCACTTCGGTGGAAAACCTTGGAGTGAATGGGAAGAAAATATAAAACTTAGAAGACCAGAAGCAATGGCAAAGTATCGTAAAGAACTTGCTGACAATATTAATTTTCAAAAATTCATGCAGTATATTTTCTTTAAACAGTGGTTTGAGTTAAAAGAGTATGCAAACACTAACGAGATAAAGATAATAGGCGATATTCCTATCTATGTTGCTTTTGATAGTAGTGATGCTTGGTCTAGTCCCTCTACATTCTATTTTGACGAAGATATGAATCCAATAAAAGTTGCAGGGGTTCCGCCAGATTATTTTAGCAAGACTGGTCAACTATGGGGTAATCCTTTATATAATTGGGAAACTTTAAAAGAAACTTCTTATGCTTGGTGGATAGATCGTATACGTTCTATAAATGAACTTGTCGACATAATAAGAATAGATCATTTTAGGGGCTTTGCTGGTTACTGGGCTGTTCCATATGGAGATAAAACAGCCGCTAACGGAAAGTGGGAAAAAGGGCCCGGTGCAGGACTTTTTATAGCCATAAAGAATGCTTTGGGGGATCTACCAATACTTGCAGAGGATCTTGGCTTTTTAACAGAGGATGTTCATGAGCTTAGGGATAAATTTGGTTTTCCAAGTATGAAGATTTTACAGTTTGGTTTTGATTCAAAAGAAGGTAGTCCATATGTGCCGCATCTTTTTACTCCAAATTCTGTTGTATACACAGGAACACATGACAACGACACTATAATAGGTTGGTATAAAAAAGCTCCAGAAGAAGATAAACATTATGTTAGAGAATACATGAACACAGATGCAAAAGATATTTCTTGGGATTTTATTCGTCATGCATGGATGAGCGTTGCTGTTTTTGCTCTTGCTCCTATGCAAGATATGCTTAGTCTTGATTCAGAGTGCAGGATGAATACTCCAAGTGTTGCAAGTGGTAACTGGCAATGGCGTTTTACTTGGGATCAAATAACTCCACAGGTAAAAGAAAAGTTGTTAAAGTTGACCAAACTATACAGTCGTTAATTTTATAATTTTTAGTTTTGAACTAGCTCCAGACTTAATACTTAGTTTATCTTTTTTTACCTTTAGCTCTTTGCTTAAAAGTTCTATTAGTTCCTTGTTAGCTTTGTTATCTTCTGCTTGTTCTGCTATAGATACTAGTAGCGCTTGTTTTACTGGTAACTCGCTGTCGTCTGGCAGTGGGGTTAATCCCTCTATTTTTGATTTTTTTGCATTTGGTTTTACTTTTATGACGTAAAAAGTGTTTGAGTTCTTATCTTTCCACGAACAGTCGTTCATTATCTTTTTGTTGGGATATTTATATCTATTGCTACTTTTTCTTCGTTCTCTATTTTATCTAAAAGCCTAAGATGAGTTTCTAAAGTAGATCTTATTTGTGCAGCTAGTTCCATTTTATGTTTTTTTAGTCTGTTAACTTCTTCTATAGCCGCTTTTGCATCTTGTTGAGCTTTTCTCGTTACAGCCTCTGCTTTTAATTTTGCTTGTGTCATTAGTTGAGTGGCTTCTCTTGTTGCGTCTTTCTTTAGGTCCTCTGTTACTCTTTGTGCAGTATGCATGGTGTCCTTTAGCATAGATTCTCTATCCCTGTATTCTAATATGAGTAGTTCTTTTTCTCTTATTTTATCCCTTAATACTTTGTTTTCGTAAGCAAGGGTCTCCATTTGTTTGGCTAGGTCCTCTAAAAAATCCCTTACTTCATTTACGTCATAGCCCCTAAGGGTTTTATTAAAATCTTTAAGTTGTATGTCCATTCCACTATATCTCATACCTATATCTTACACATTCATGCTTTTAAGTTCAAGCTATTTGCTGTAATATTCCAATAATGATACTTGAGTATGGCAAAATAAAGGGACTTAAAGGACTGGTTTTTGTCCTTAAGGATAAAACAAAGATACAAGCTGTTTATCCTTTTTTGTGTGAAAAAATAAGCAAGGATTTTGCCTTAGAGGTGCTTAAAGAGCAGGGAATATCACTAAGACCTAAAAAAGCTGATCTTAGTTGGCTTGCTGATGTTCTTAAGGGTGCTAAATATAGTTTTAACAACGTCGAGCTGGGAGCTTGCTCTGAATTTAGGGCGAAGATCTATAAAAAGTTATTCCAAACAAAACCCGGTACTGTAATTAATTATTCTAATCTTTCTTTTAAAAAGGCTAGGGCGGTTGGCTCTGCAATGAAGAATAATCCAATACCGCTCTTAATACCTTGCCACAGGGTTAGTGCAAAAAATGGGGCTGAGAACTACAATATTAGTTGTTATAAAAAGAGGCCAACTGTTTGCAATGGGGTTGATGTTAGTTCTTGTTCAAAGAGGATAAAAACAGCATTAAGGGAGTATGAGATCTGTGAATAAGCTTATTAGTGTACTGATCTTTTTAATACTCTTACTTACTATAGGTTTTTCTTACAAAACAAGGGAGCACAGGTTTGCCTTCGTAAAAGAGTTAAAAAAGGCAGTTAATATTATTGAAAATAAAAAGACAGAAAAAATAGACATTATAGATAGGCCAATAATTTTTGATGCACAAAGGAAATA
>JAKIZQ010000031.1 GCA_022707945.1 Bdellovibrionales bacterium | reverse complement strand
TTTTTTGCTTGCTTTTTATTTGATGCAGCTTGCTGTGCTGCTTTTTTAGCAAGGTTATCAGCCTGTTCTTTTATTTCTTTTTGTTTTTCTGGAGACATAACTGTTGTCTTTAATATTTTTGGCAACTCAAGAGGCTTCACAAGTGATTTTTGTCCGCTATAGACAAGTTTTGTATAAGAACGAACTAACACATTTAACTCGTCAGCTTTTACATCTTGCTCTTGATCTTTATTATCTGAATCAGTTATGAACACATACCCTTCTATCGGAAATTTTATACCCCTAAGCATTACTTCCACTTTCTTAGGTGCAGATCTTTTAAAATAAGCTTCACCAAAATATTTAAGCCAAAAAGGAGGGACATAACCTATATCAACAGAGTTTGCTGGTAAAACTCCATATTTTTTATCAAAAGTTTCTATCAGCTTCTTTATTGTACGTCCTTCATCTGCAAGTTTAGATTTTAACATTGGTTCTTTTGATCTTATATAATTCTCATTTTTTCTTTCTGCAGAAGAATTTGGATACATATCCATAAGGTCGAATAATTTAACAAAACCTTCCTCTGGTTTATTCTGTCTGTCTATTAACTCTATACCTGTTTCATACATTGCCATGGCTCTTTTTTCTCGTGATCTTTCAGATAACCAAGGATAAACCCTTACAATACCGAACAACAAGAACATAACTGCTAATAATATAAGAACACCTTTTACGGGATATTTACCTCTAAGCTCCTCTTGGTCCAGATCTGATATACCATATTGAACACTTAGCGGCTGATTAGAATTGCTATACATTTGTGGGTTGTCTTCTTTTTTTGGCAATCCTGTAAGTGACTCTTTTTTGATCTCCTCATAATCAGTACTAATATCAAGTTTATTAGGAGCTTGGCCTCTTGGCATTTTTCTTCTATCGAATTCTTTGCTTTCTTTTATTTGAACCCAATTATCAAATCCTTCTTTCCACACATAATAGGTCCAAAATAATGTTTTATTATCTAAAGCTTCTTTTATGTAAGACGAAGAATATGGTCCTAGCTGATTCTCTCCATCATGGACATACCAAAGTTCATCAACAGGTTTGTCGTCTGTTTTTTGTGTATCTGGTTCTACTATTTCTTCTGGAACAAGCTCTTTTGGTGCCTGAACTAAGGGCTGATCACCGCCGGGGTTAAGCAAACGTCTATCGAATTCAGAAATATTATATATATAATCCCAATTTTTAAAGCCATCCCTAAATATATAATCTGAATACTTTACAGTCTCGGTCTTAAGCATAGAGATTATCTCATCCCTTGAATAAGGACCATAGGTCTGCCTGTTTATGTTAACATACCAAATCCTGCCTTCATTCATAAAACACCACCTTAAAATAAAGATCTGATACTTTCATTAAATGGGGGATAAATAATACCCCTCTCCGTAATTATACCAGTAATAAGGCTATTTGGGGTAACATCAAAAGATGGATTTACAGCATTTGCCCCTTCTGGACATATCTTCTTACCATTTATGACCCTAACCTCATCTAAAGAACGTTGTTCTATTGGTATGTCACAACCCTCTGGTGTCTTAAGGTCTATGGTGCTTAGCGGAGCAGCAAAATACATCGGAACCTTATGATAATTAGCCAAAACAGACACAGAATAAGTCCCTATCTTATTTGCAGAATCCCCATTAGCAGCAATACGATCTGCTCCAACTATGACTATATCTATTTTGTTATTCGCCATCAAATATCCACTCATGTTATCTGAAAGAAGTGTACAAGGTATTTCGTCTTTCATTAGTTCCCACATAGTGAGTCTTGCACCTTGCAAGAAAGGCCTTGTTTCATCAGCATATACGTGTATTTTTTTTCCTTGTTGTTTTGCAGCCCTCATAACAGATAATGCCGTGCCATACGCTACAGTAGCCAAGGCACCAGCGTTACAGTGAGTAAGGATATTCATCCCGTCCTCTATTAACTCGCTACCATTAACCCCTATCATTTTATTTATATTGGCATCTTCATCATACATAGCCAACGCAACGCTCAAAACTTTTTCTTTTACCTTGTTAACGTCATTTGTTTCTAAACAGCTTATATTAAACACATCCTCTATTCTTTTTATGGCCCAAAAAAGGTTAACAGCAGTAGGTCTTGTAGCTCTCATAACAGAAGTTATATGAGAAAACTCTTCTTTAAGGCCTTGAATAGTGTCCTTTTTACTTTTCACAACACCAAGAGCCACACCAAACACAGCGGCTATACCTATTGCAGGAGCTCCTCTTACAACCATGTCCTTAATTGCAACTGCCACTTGTTGATAGTCAGAACATTTTATATATTTTTCCTCTAAAGGAAGCACCCTTTGATCAATAAAACTTACTGAATCTGTCTCCCACTTTAATGTATAGAACATGCTAGAACCTCAATCCTTTTATTGCGTCTTTTAATTTATCCTTAACAGGCTCTGCGGCCTTCTTTATTTCTTGGCTAGCTTTTTGTTTTATCTTTTCTGCTTCTTTTTTCACTGTAGCTTCTATTTTCTTTTTCTCATAAGACAAAGCTTTTTCTGCTATATATTTTATTGTATATGGCCCGTCTAATCTTGGCTTTATTGCTGGCCCGTCCATGTGCAAAGGTAAAAAACTTTTTTCTTTACCAGCCACCTTTAATGCTTCATACGGGATGTTCTTGTATGGGACTATAAAATCAAGATACATGTCCATTCTTTCATCAAAACCTAATTGTCCTTTTCCATTAAGTTCATACTCACCGTCTTTACCATATAATTTTTCCATATTGATCTTCTCTTTCGAGATATTAAAGGTGCCCTGAACAGTTTCCCATCCCGGATTACTTTTTATCATAAGTTTTTCTTTAGCTACGCCTACCTTTTGAAGTGTGTCCCCTACCTTTTCCTGTAAAAGTTTATTAATATCGCTGGCGCTATACCTAAAATTATCAAAAGAGAATTTACCCTTACCGCTAATAGTCTTTTTTATAGAGTTAACAGTATATCCGTTACAGTTAAAACTAAGATCACTAGTTAATATACCGTCTATAACACCTTTTAAACTTGGAAAGAAAGTGCCAACAGCCTCTGTCGCTTTAAGGTCTTTTATAGAGGCGCTACCATTATAACTAGGTGATCTTTCATCTAAACCCATTTTAAATGTAGCACCAATCGTTGAGTTAATAACATTCATATTGATCTTATTTATATCTAACTTATCTTTATTCACATGTGCGTCCAGAACAAAAGAATTTACATTAAGCTCACCGAATATCAATTTGTCTATTTTTGCTGACAAGTCTATTTTTTTATTTCCGACAGACTCTTTAATTGACTTAATGGTTTCTTTGTCTAGAAATGGTTCATCCCCTGTTTTTGCTGTATCTTGTTTTTTTGCAGCTTTGTTAATTTTATCTTTTTTTGTCTTGCCAGCCTCTTTATCAACATACTTGTTAAGATCTATATAAGAAGAATAAAGCTTGGCAGAAATAGATTCAGGTGATTTTGCCCCACTGACAGCAATAAGATTAACGTTGTTCTTTCCATCCTCATATTTAAAATTAACATCAAGGACTGGTTTTGAAGAAGTTCCACTTACTAAAGCCTTAAGTATAAAAGTTCCAGCAATACCTTTCTTTGCAAGATCTGGTTTTAGTTTATAAAAATTCCTTACATCATATTTAGGAGTAACAGCATTAATATTAAATTTAGGTTCTTTGGCGTCAAAGCCAGAAACAGTACCCTTAACATTCAGTAACTCTTGAACCAATATTAAATTAAGGTCCTTTATATCAAAGGAATTAAGATCACTGGACCCTACCAAAGTAAGTTTAACCGGCACGCCAACAGGTTTTTGAAAGGCTTCTCCTTTCAGATCAAGTCCTGTAGCGTCAAAAGATAAAGCAACGTCTACGGCCTTTGTATTACCTTTTAATTTTATTTTTGAGTCTATATTACCACTAGCCTTTGCTCCTTTTAGTGCTGTAAAAAGTGGAATAAGTTTTTCAACTGAATTTGGTTTTATATTAATGTCTAGATCAAAATTAGGTTTTTCTGAACTATAGTCAGCAATACTACCTTTTATTTGTAAAAGTCTACCAGCAAGGTTAACATATGCATCCTCTATCTTAGCTACTTTATCCTCTTCTTTGCCTTCGATTTTTGCATAAAGAACTAATTCTGTCCCCTTTGGTTTGTGAAAACTTGATGTCTTAATATTCAATTTACTTGCGTCAATGTTTAGTTCTGCTTTTGCGCTCTTGCTAAGTGAAAGATGCGCATAAAGGGACAATGACAATTGTCCATTAACGCTCATCTCTTTTTCTTTCGCATCGATCGGTATTATTGTGCTAATGTTAACGCTTCTTAGCACTGGATCAAGTTCCAGCGTCATATTTAAACCTTTTGAGACATAAAGTTTTGCTGGTGCTTTATATTTTAGATCTGCATTCTCTATTTTAAACATTATTCTGCTTATAAAAAGATATTTAGATACATCAACATTAGAGGACTCTTCTTTGGGTATTATAACGTCGCTAACACTATTGGTCTTGCCATCAGAGCTTATATTTAAGTCTGGTTCTATTAGTTTTAGCGTTATGCTTGGTTTGCCAAATATAAGAGAGAAAAGATTAAAACTTAGCTTTGATTCTTTGCACGCAAAGATAGTTTCTTTGTTGAATTTTTCTGATGCCTTGAACACTAGTCCATCTATTTTAAAATACACTATAGGAAACACCTTAAGATGCATATCCCCTATTTCAAGCTCTCCTTTTGTGTTCTCTTTAACTGCCTTTTGAGCCAGTTGTTTAACATCATTAACATCGACTAGAAAATATATTGCTAAAGCTATAATGATCCAAATACCGACTAAAATAGAGGCGGCAAGACCAGTATACCTTAGAACTCTTTTTGCCTTCATGATTCTATCCTCCTCAACTTAATTTTTTCTTAAGTATCTCATTAACTATAACGGGATTTGCTTTACCCTTACTTTGTTTCATTACAAGCCCTACAAGATATCCCGCTATATTGGTCTTACCTTGTTTATACTGCTCAACTTGTGCTGTGTTAGAAGCAATAACCTCATCGACAATAGCTTCTATTTGAGACTGGTCCTGTATCTGTAATAAGCCTTTTTCGCTAACTATGTCTTTTGCGCTTCTACCGCCAGACAACATCTCAGAAAAAACACTCTTGGCAGTATTTTGATTTATAGAGCCCTTGTTAACAAGCAACAACAGTTCGGCCATGTTCTCAACTTTTATTTTAAATGCCTGTATTGATATCTTTTGTTCGTTAAGCACTCTCATAATATCCGTTTGAACCCAATTACTACAAAGCTTTGGTTCTTTAACTATAGAGACAAGTTTTTCGTAGTAAGAAGCCAAAAGAACATCTGAAGACAACACGTCTGCATCATATTCATTTAATCCGTAGGAAGACATCAGTCTTTTTTTCTTCGCATCAGGCAATTCAGGCATATTCTGTTCTGTGCTTTTTATTTTATCTTTTTTTATCACAAGTGGAGTAAGGTCTGGTTCAGGAAAATATCTATAGTCGTTTGCCTCTTCTTTTTTTCTCATACTTTTTGTTATTCCACTTACAGCATCAAAAAGACGAGTCTCTTGTTCTATTTTTTCACCAGAATCTAACATCTGTGTTTGACGTTCTACCTCGTAAGACAATGCTTTTTCTAGGAACCTAAAAGAATTAAGGTTTTTTATTTCTACTTTTGTACCAAATTTATCTGCACCAAATTTTCTCAAGGAAACGTTGGCATCACATCTCAAGTTGCCTTCTTCCATATTGCAAGCACAAACACCTATACAATCAAGTATGGCTCTTAATTTTTTAAAATAAGACACCGCTTCTTGAGGGCTCCTCATATCTGGCTCACTAACTATTTCTACAAGTGGAACCCCAGATCTGTTAAGATCTACAAAACTACATTTATCACTGTGAATATTTTTACCAGCATCTTCTTCCATGTGTACTCTTGTTATTCCTATCTTCTTTGGCACACCCTGTTTATCATATAACTCTATATACCCCTTAACAGCGAGTGGTTCTTCGTGTTGTGATATTTGATATCCTTTTGGAAGATCTGGATAGAAATAATTTTTTCTAGCAAAAACACTTGTTTCATTTATTTTGCAATTCAAGGCCAAGGCTGTCCTTATTGCGTGATCAACAGCGCCAGAGTTAAGCACTGGTAAAGCACCCGGTTGTCCCGTACAAACAGGACAAATATTACTGTTAGGTGTAAGACCAAATTCTGTTGAGCAAGCACAGAACATTTTACTCTTTGTTAATAGTTGAGCATGGACCTCAAGACCTATTATTATTTCATATGTGTTGCTCATTTAACACTCACCCTGTTAAACAGTTCTGGTCTTTGTCTTTGCATAAAATAAGCTAAATTAAATAATGTCATCTCATCAAAATGTTTACCTATAATCTGCATACCTATTGGCAAGCTCTTACTATCAAAACCACAAGGAATTGACATAGCAGGAATAGCTGCAAGATTAACTGGTACGGTTAGAACATCAGAAAGATACATCGTCATAGGATCAGCAAGTTTTTCTCCTATCTTGAATGCAGTAGTTGGGGCTGTAGGCAAAAGTATTGCAGAGCAAGAGCTAAAAGCATTATCAAAGTCTTGTCTTATTAGTCTCCTTACTTTTGCGGCTTTTACAAAGTATGCATCGTAATAGCCAGCGCTCAGGACAAAAGTACCTAAGGCTATCCTTCTTTTTACTTCTGTTCCAAATCCTTCTGATCTGGAATTTTCATAAAGATCCTTTAATCCACTAATATTTGATGTTCTATATCCATATCTTATACCGTCGTAACGAGCAAGATTTGAACTTGCTTCTCCAGTACTGATTATATAATATGCATCAAGAGAATGTTTTGCATGTGGCAGTTTAATATCCTTGATCACATAACCAGCTTTTTTGAATATTTCTAAAGAACTCTCAAAACATTTAACAACGTCTTTATCTATACCATCTGACAAAAGTTCATAAGGCACACCCAACGTACAGGGTTCAATATTTTTTAATCCTTTGTAAATATTGCTGGGCGGTAAGGACGAAGTGTTACTATCGTTAGGGTCATGACCGCTCACAGCATCAAAGGCTATTGCAAGGTCCTCTATGTTTCTTGCCATAGGTCCAGGCTGGTCCAAAGAACTAGCAAAAGCTATGACACCGTATCTGCTTACCCTGCCATAAGTTGGTTTTAACGAGCATATCCCTGTATAAGAGGCTGGGAGTCTAACTGACCCACCTGTATCTGTGCCATAGGATATCTGGCAAAGCCCTGCAGAAACACTTACAGCGCTACCGCCACTTGATCCACCTGGAACACGTGATTCATCCCAAGGATTAAGTGCAGGCCCGTAAAAAGAATGTTCGTTGGATGAACCCATTGCAAATTCATCCATATTGTTTTTACCTATGACAACAGCACCTTTATTTTGTAATCGACTAGCTACAGTTGAATCATACGTAGCAACATGGTCAGAAAGTATTTTGGAGGCACAAGTTGTTTTATGTCCCTTCATTAGAAAAATATCTTTCAATGAAACAGGAATACCTTTAATTATTTCATTAGCAGAAAGATCAGGATCCATGTTTGTAACTTTTTCTAGGGCTTCTTGTTCCATAATATTGATGTATGAATTAAGCTTTGAATATTTTTTAGCCCTTTTTATATAAAAATCTACCAGCTCCCTGTGTGATATTTTCTTATCCTTGATAGCAGAGTTTATTGTCGGTATATTAGAATTAAGTATATCAAAACTCATTCATCATCACCTGCTATTATATTTGGCACGCAATAAAGGTCGTCTACTATTGACAGTGCATTGGTCTTTATAAGAGCACGTTCAACCACAACAGGTTCATCTGCCCTTACCGAGCAGTTGTCTTTATCTATTCCAAAGAACATAGGCTTAATACCAGTTACGTCTACAGCATCTAAAGCCTTCATGTGCTCAAGAATACTGGATAACTGTTCAGAAAGTGTATCTATCTCACTTTCTTTTGCCTTAAGAGCTGAAAGTCCCAATACTTTTTTTATTGTAAGTTTATCTATGCTCAAAAAACAGACCTCCCCGACGTTTTTATTTAGCACGACAGGTAACAATTGTCAGTATAATTTCCCCTTGTAGTTTCAGCCATTTAATTGTTTAATATGGATTGATGAGCTCTATAAGACCCCTCATAATAATAATGGCGCTAAGCCTTGTAACAAACGTAGTACAAGGCGCAAAGCCAGCCCTTTATGAGCAAAAAAGAAAAACAAGAAAAGAAACAAGACCTTTGGTCAAATATCCCCCATTAAAGAGGCCCGACAAGAAAAGTGATGTAAAAAAATATCTACCTTTTGAGTCTTCAAGATCAAGGCTTATAACAAAAGATGCTTCCACTAAAAAGCCTGAAGAACTTAGAGCTATATACAACGATATCCGTGGCACTAGTGATGATGACGAAGATTTCAATGATTACAGATCTAACAATGAATCAACCAGTGACCTTGCAGGAATGGGCGGAGATATAAAAACAGTAATTAAAAAACATCACTTCACATTAAGTGGAACACCTCATTCAATACAAGGTCTACCTATAATATACACATCTAAAGGCACGGGCTTTAACGTTGGTGCAAGAATATCTGTCGCAAACCTTAGATATGAAGATCCATATACCTATAAACTTTCTTTACAATATTGGAGTTCAGATAGAGGCTCAAGGAATCACGAACTTTCTTTAGATATACCACATTTCTTTTCTTACAACTGGCACGTAAGAATAGCTTATACATACCCAAGATCAATTACACAAAAATACTACGGAGTAGGCAATGACTCTGTTAACAATAAAGCATTTACAGATCCTGACTCATCAGAATTTAGATCAAGAACTTATTACCAGTACATACAAACATATCCCAAATTAGCCTTTGACATAGAATATACAATACCTAATCAGGATATATCTATCTACACCGGTGTTGCTTTAGATAAAGCCAGTATAGATCCTCACAACAAGGATGCTAATTCAAAAATATATTCAGAACAACCATACGGTTACCAGGGAGGTAAGACCAACTATATTAAAGCTGGTATAAAATATGATTCAAGGGATTATCCTTTTAACCCAATGAGCGGAATAACCGTGGCTGGTACATACACAAACCACGCAAAGTTCATGAAGAGCGACTATGAACACAGTAACATAAATCTTGTCTACATGGGATTTTTCTCTTTCTGGAGATATTTCACTCTATCACAGAGAGTAATGGCAGAACAAATGTGGGGTGACATGCCATTTTTCTCTTTATCTGAATTCCGTTCATATAACGACTATAATGGTCTAGGTGGATCAGATTTCTTAAGAGGAGCCCCTTCTTATAGGTACATAGACAACCTTAAATTCGTGAACCAATTCGAGTTAAGAACAAGAATATTTAATGGAAAGATATTCAGTCAAAGGGTCATGATACATTTCAATCCATTCTGGGACATGGGTCGCGTTTGGGATAATAAAAAGAAGTTCACACTAAATAATTTTCATCATTCTTTTGGTAATGAATTCCGTTTTACATGGAACGACAACTTTATAGTCTCATTCACCTTTGGTGTAAGTGGCGACGGTATGGCAACATACCTGACCTTCGGAGAATCCTTTATTTAGTTAGTGCATTAATGTACTAGTGAACACTTTTTATGACTAGGTCTACGTTTTCGACCATTTCGCCGCTGTCTCCCAGTGCGTCGCATCGGTCTCGTACGCAATTTTTACGCAAAATCTGACAAGAATGGTTTCCCGA
>JAKIZQ010000030.1:267-10434 GCA_022707945.1 Bdellovibrionales bacterium | reverse complement strand
CTTTCAGAGAATAAAGTGTTGCTTATCGAATATCCATAAGAAAGATGAGCGTCCTTGCCTTCTGCAGGGAACATCTCATACAGCCATTTCATTACAAACCTCTGGTCTGTTACGAACCTCGTAACATCTTTTCATTTCCATGTTACCTCTTACCAGTTCTGCTATTTGCAACTTTTTTGCTCCAAGCATTTTGGAAAGAGATTCAATTGCAAGATGTATCAATGGTTCTTCTGAACATGAAAAATAATCTATTGATGCCAAACCATGTTCTGGCCATGTATGTATGCTAATATGACTTTCTGCTATTACTATAACGCCACTAACACCCCAAGGATCAAATTGTTTAAAGAACTTACCCACTATAGTGGCTTTTGATCTTTTTGCAGCTTGATGCATAGCCTCTGATATAAAATCAACTTTCTTAAGAAGTTCTGGGTCACATCCATGCATATCCACTAACACGTGTTTTCCTACATTATTCTTGATCAATTCTTTTTATCTCCTTAGTTACTTTTTTTGAAAGCTCTTTATAAAGTATAAACCAGTTTTAATGCAACTAAAAAATAAAAACTTCATATTTTTTAATTAAATTTGTTAAATTAAGCTTCAGCGACTAATAAAAATACTTATAATCATAAAATGATTTTTTTGATATGTCAAAAAAAATTAAACAGCTCTTGATTTGTCGACGTAGATGTCAGCTTAGTGACCAAACCATTACTTGACAAAAGGGCCTTGTTGTGCTACATTACACTAGTTAATTTTGGCCTAAAATGTATATCTATGCATAAGGAGTTTTTATGGATATTAATGTAGTAAGAGAAAAAAGCACTGCTCTGTTCAATCCAAAGAATTACAGGAATAGCCCTCTTATCAGGGAATTTTATAGGTTTATAGCCAAGAACAATCTTAGGGGAGAAGCCTTGAAGTTGTTCGAGAATACCAATAAAAAGAACTCTAAGAACAAAACCAGCTATCTTTCAAATATAACTATTAACTAGAGCAAACCTTGTTTCTGCCAGTCTGTTTAGCCTTATAAAGGGCTTTGTCTGCCATATCTATAAGTGTTTTAGATGTGTCTGTGGTCTTACCGACTTCTGCTGCTCCTGCGCTTATGGTTATATTTAGTTTATTGCCTTCAAATAAGAAGTTATTGCCTATTACAGCTTTTCTTATTCTTTCTGCAACATCTAATGCTGTACGAACGGTTGCTTCACTCATTATGACACAGAATTCCTCTCCACCATAACGACCGAGTATGTCTGATGCCCTAAGAACGCGTTCTTTTATTAATCTAACTGTTTCTTTTAATACATAATCACCAGCCAAGTGCCCATACGTGTCATTTACATCTTTAAAATGGTCTAGATCGAGCATTATTAGTGATAACGGTAACTCAAGTTTCTGACATCGTTTTACCTCTGTTTCAAGATAATCCAGTATGTATTTTCTGTTAAAACATCCAGTAAGACCATCAAGGTGAGCAAGATTACTTAGTTCATCATGAAACACAGTCTCTATGTTGCCAGAGGGTATATATTTAAATATTATGTTTCCAAACCTTATTAGATCACCGGGATTTGCTGTTTTATTTTTAATTTGTTTGTCATTTACAAAGGTACCATTAGTACTGTTAAGGTCTATTACCTGCAAAGATTCTCCGTCAAATATTAGTTCTGCATGTCTTCTGCTAACGCTTTCTTCTTGAATTGTCACGTCAAGACCAGGGTCTCTTCCTACAAGAGTTGTTCCCTTATTTATGGGATATTTCCTTCCAATGAATGTGCCGTTGAGTTGTCTTAGGGATGCTTTATCTTTTTTTGCACTTTCAAGTTTCATTTTGAAAGTTTCACTGTTTATTACATTGGTCTTGTCCCTTGATCTTTTATCTTGGCTCATAATTTAGTATCCTTTTCTTCCCATCATTTGATAGGTGTATTTTTTACCAAGTTCTACACCAGGTTGATCAAAAGCATTTATGCCCATAAATTCTCCAGTAGTAGCTGTAGCTAGTTCAAAGAACATCATTAGTGCACCTAGATTATATGCATCAAGTTTTGGGAGCTCTATCTTTACAGAGGGGACTTTGTTCTCGTATAAAGCCTTTTGAGTAGAATTCATTTCTGCATCTAAAAGTTCCTTCATAGTATGTCCAGACAGGTATGAGAAAGCCTCTATTGGTGTTTCAAAATCTGGTATATTTACGACGTTGCTGTGTTCTTTTATACCGATGAACGTTATTAACTTGTCTTTAGGTCCTTCCATAAAAAGCTGAACTTGTGAGTGTTGATCTGTTGCTCCTGTCGCTGGTATAGGTGTTTGACCTTTACCTTGTTTGCCAAGACTTTCTGCCCAAAGCTGTACATACCATAAACTAAAATCGAATAATTTTGTTGAATAAGGCATTAATACAGAAATGTCATAACCCTTTAATGCGTGTATATATTTTACTATTGAATATTCTAGCATTTGATTTTTTACTAGGTCATCAGTTAAGGACCTGTTTGCCATTTCACCGGCGCCCTTAAGCAAGCTTTTTACGTCTATACCTGCAACTGCTGCTGGAAGTAGTCCAACATCTGTTAGAGCACAAAACCTTCCACCTATGTTTTGTGGAACATCTAGGGTTTTAAAACCCATACTGTTCTCCAATGGTCTAAGAGCTCCTTTTTTAGGATCAGTAGTTAGTATTATTCTAGAAACAGCCTCTTTTTTGCCTAGTTTTTCAAATAGTAATCTATAAACAACCAGGAATTGTGCCATTGTTTCTGCGGTAGATCCTGATTTTGATATAACATTGAAAACAGTCCTTTTTAAGTCTATCGAATTTAAAAGATCCGTAAAGTAATCGGGATCAACATTATCTATAAAATGTACTCGGATTCCTTTTTTGTTGAATTTATTATTTAACGCTGTGACTATTGTTTTTCCGCCAAGGCTTGATCCACCAATACCCAATACTACAAAATCATCGGCGTTGTCTTGTATCCATTTTGATGTTGATATTAGTCTTTCGGTATTTATTATGCCTTCATTTACATTCATGAAACCTATTTCTGAAGTTTCTTTTTTGTGTTTGATCCCTTGGATAGCTTTTTTAGCAAGCTCCTTATTCTTGTCATTTACATCTTTCTCGATGATGTTGTCCCAATTAATATTGAACATTCTTACCCTCTTAATTGTATATTAGAGCTTGTTTGTATAGGAACAGTACAGAGCCGAACAAAAAACTCCAACAAAAAAGGACGCAGATGAAAAAAACTGCCAAGCCTGTCATTATGTAGCGTATCCTTTTTTCGGTTTTTGGTTGTATATTGAATATACTAAAAAGAAATCTAGGTTGTAGTATTAACAATAAACATAGATTGAATAGCAATAATTCTATTATGGTGAGCATTGTTAGTTTCATTTTGTTTTAACTATTCCCTCTAAAGCTTTTTTGACTTCTGTTATGCCTGTCTTTTTCAATGATGATGTAAAAAATACTCTATGTTTCATATCCTGCCATAAATTGGATATTTGGGCAAGTGTATCAGCCTTTGTCCTTAACAATGCAGAATGAGACAATTTATCTGTTTTTGTTAGTACTATTAGAACCTTTATCCCCCTACCCATGAACAGGTTTATAAGGTCTATTTCCTCTTCTTCAATACCACGTCTTACGTCTGCGAGTATTATGGCCAGTTTTAATTGTTCTCTGTTGAAAATGTAGTCTTCAACAAGAATTTTCCATTTTTCCCTAAGTTCCCAATTAGCCTTTGCATATCCATAACCAGGAAGGTCTGTTATGACCAACTTATTAGATAGGTTATAAAAATTTATAGAGGCTGTTTTGCCTGGTTTTGATGATACCTTAGCTACACCTTTTATCCCTAATATTGCGTTCAGGAACGACGATTTTCCACAATTTGATCTCCCACACAAAGTTACTTCTGGGACTGTGGTCTTTGGATATGAACCCTTTTCAAAAATTGTAGCTAGTAGTATACTCTTATTCATGATTTTCCTTGATACCAAGTCAAATTATAGTATGTAGTTGTATAAATTGAAAGGAGTCTTGATATGGAATTTTTATTTAGCATAGTTGGCAACAGACTTACCATAAGTCTTAATGGAACTATAGATGGAAAGTTTAAACTTACCAGAGAACTTAATAAGATATTAAAAGATAATGACCATATATCAGAGGTGGTCTTTGTACTTAGAAAAGTTAAGGAAATGAACGAGGATGGCATAAAAGTTTGGTCAGAAGAAATAGCTAAACTTGCAGAAACTGGTTATGTCCTTACTTTTATAGAGTGTCCTAATAGGCTTCTTGACCCGATCTTAAAAATGGATAAGGGCAACTCTCGTGCAATAAGGTCTTTTGTTGTTACTTATTATTGCTCATCATGTAACGAGGAATATCCTCAGTTGATAAATACAAGCTCTATGACCTTGTCGTTTAATTCTTACACAAAACCACATTGTCCTAATTGTGATAAAAGACTTTCGTTAGATATAACAGAGGACGAAGTTGAGAGAATAATAAGCTTATTGCCGGTAATAGACTCATACAGAGAAAGAAGGAAATATCCAAGATTTGATGTGTCTGCCAGCAATTTTAGGACTATTATAACAAGGAAGAGCGACGGTGAGTCACATTCTTTTACTCTGGTCAACTTTAGTGAGGCTGGTTTGTGCTTAAGAGGCAAACACTTTTATACTCCCGGTGAAAACGTTACTATAGAATTCTCTCATAAAGGGAATAAGGTACAGAGCGAGGGAGTCGTCGTATGGTATTCTATGGAATCTGATTCAGAATATCTTATGGGTCTTTCTTTGTGGACTAAAGACCTGTTTAATACGCTTATTAAACTTTAATACATCATTAGAGGGAGAAGGCACATGAAGGTCCTGGTAATTAATTGTGGGAGTTCGTCTGTAAAGTTTCAGTTCGTAGAGACCCAAACAAAAGAAAAACTTGCGTGGGGTATTGCAGAAAGGATAGGGGAAAAAGACGCTCTTTTCACCTATAAGAACAACAAAGGTTTTGCTATATCCAAGGAAAAGACTGTTTTTGTGGATCATGAAAAGGCAATACAGACCATAGTTGATCATCTACAGAATGAAAAATGCGGAGTTATAGATAACACTAAAGATATAGAAGGTATTGGACACAGGGTCGTACATGGAGCAGAAGAGTTTTGTTCTTCAGTTAAGATAACCAATGATGTAATTGATTCTTTAAAAAAATATACATTTTTAGCACCTTTACACAATCCAGCAAACATCATCGGTATAGAAGTGTGCAGAAAATTATTCCCAGAACATACTCAATGTGGTGTTTTTGATACAGCATTTCATCAAACAATGCCAAAGCATGCGTTCTTATACGCTATACCTCAGGAATATTATAAAAAGCACATGATCAAAAGATATGGTTTTCATGGAACGTCGCACCGTTTCGTATCAAGATTAGCGGCAGAAAAAATGAACAAAGACATTAAGGACCTTAAAATAATAACTTGTCATCTTGGTAATGGAGCAAGTATTGCCGCTATAAAAGGTGGCGTCAGTGTAGATACATCTATGGGGCTTACTCCAGTAGAAGGTCTTGTAATGGGGACAAGGGCTGGAGACATGGACCCAGCACTTCCTCTTTTTATGATGGAAAATTTGCAGATGTCCATAAAGGACGTTAATGCTCTTATAAACAAGAAGAGCGGCATACTTGGTGTTAGTGGAAAATGTAGCGACATGAGAGAGTTGCATGATCTAATAGCAGAAGGTGATGTAGATTCAAAGCTGGCACTTGATATATATTGTTACAGGCTTAAGAAATATATAGCTTCTTATGCAGCGGCGATGGGTGGAGTTGATGCCTTGGTTTTTACAGGTGGAATAGGAGAGAATGATGAGTTCGTTAGGGAATATTCAACTGATGGATTGGAATTCATGGGCATAAAATTAGACAAGAAAAAGAACCTTGAACTTAATAGAAAAGAGGCCCTTATATCTACCTCAGATTCTAAAGTACCTATATTCATAATACCGACCAACGAAGAGCTTGTTATAGCTCTTGATACAGAAAAAATCATAAAAGGCGATAGGGTTGATTATTAAGATAGGGCTTGACAGGTAAAAAGCCATGCGATTTAAGTCTTTTGAATTATTTAGGAGGAAAAGGAATATGGCAGGAGATTTTATTTTTACGTCTGAATCAGTTACAGAGGGTCATCCAGATAAAATAGCTGATCAGATATCTGATTCAATACTCGAGGCAATGTTAAAAGACGACCCTGAGTCTAGGGTAGCATGTGAGACCTTGGTTACCACAGGTATGGCTGTAATAGCTGGAGAAATAACAACTAATACTTATGTTGATATGCCTTCAATAGTTAGGGCTACGATAAAGAGAATAGGTTATACACATTCAGACATGGGTTATGACTGGGAGACTTGCGCGGTTATGACAAGTATAGATAAACAGTCTCCAGACATAGCTATGGGTGTTGATGAAGGCAATGGTCTACACAAGGAACAAGGAGCAGGGGATCAAGGGATGATGTTCGGCTTTGCTTGCAAGGACACAGATGTCTTAATGCCAGCACCTATATATTATTCACATTTGCTTGCTAAACAACTTTCAGAAGTAAGAAAGAGTGGCAGAATATTGGAACTAAGACCAGATGGAAAAACTCAGGTCACAGTTAGATATGAAAACAATAAGCCTGTTGAAATAACTACTGTAGTTGTTTCTACGCAACATGCAGAAACAATAACTCACAAAAAACTACAGGACATGATCGTAGAAGAAGTAATAAAAAAGACACTTCCTGTTAATTTGTTAAAAAACCCAACTTATTATGTTAACCCTACTGGTAGATTCGTAGTAGGTGGTCCACAGGGAGATTGTGGTTTAACAGGTAGAAAGATCATCGTAGATACATATGGCGGTTTTTCAAGACACGGTGGTGGAGCTTTTTCTGGTAAAGATCCTTCAAAAGTGGATCGTTCTGCAGCATATGCAGCAAGATATATTGCAAAGAATATAGTCGCTGCAGGACTTGCTGAAAGATGCGAGATAGAACTTGCCTATGCGATAGGTGTTGCTGAACCACTATCAATAATGGTAGAGGATTTTGGTACATCAAAATGTGATAACAAAAAGCTAGTTAATGCTGTAAGAGAACTTTTCCCTATTAAACCAGCTGACATAATAAAAGAACTCAATCTTAAATATGTCCCTTATAGCAAAACAGCTGCGTATGGGCATTTTGGTAGAGAAGAAGAGGGCTTTACATGGGAAAAACTAGATAGAGTACAGGCTCTTAAAGATTTCTGTAAATAGGCTTTTAGAACTTGATATTATAAAGGGCCTCAGCTATTGCTTGAGGCTCTTTTTTTATTCTCTTTAAAAAACGGTAATAGAAGAGTAGAATATCCATATGTTTAAAGTTGTATTAGAAGAAATAAAAGGTCGATCACCGGGTAAGACCTATATTATCCCAAGGGGTACTACTCGTGTAGGTAGAAAGAACTCCGACATAGAGATAAATAATGAAAGAATATCAGCTTCACATGCAGAGATACATTTTAGTGGTACCAGGGTAACGATAATAGATACTAACAGTACTAATGGAACCTATCTTAATAATAGAAAAATAAAAAGACAGGCTCTTAAAGAAGGCGACATAATATCGTTTGGTGGTTCAGGAGAAAAAGCAGTAAGTGTTTACAAAGTACATTTTGAAGGTGACCTAAAAAAAGTAGTTTATGTAATAAATAGAGGGATGGATTCCAAAAATAAATATCTTTATTTATTCCTTACAGTGCTGGTTTTTGTTTTTTTTATATGGCTGATAATACCATCTGGTGAACAGAACACACTTAAAGATGGAGGAAAACCTTGGGAGAAAGCAGAAGAGATTCTGCCACCTTACACAGTAGGCGTTAATAGGACCATAGTACTTGGTGATACACTAATGTTCCCCGCTGGTGATTGGAAAACACAGGACAGCACAGATCTTGTAAAGGATTTTGGTGTATACGAACCAAGGGTATATTATGTAGAGATAATGAACCCATTAGAGGCAAGCACAGGCTCTAATAGTTATGTACAGGCAAACATAACCGTTCAAAGGTTCAAAAAAGATTTTAATGGTAATCCAGAAATGGAAAGAGTTAAGAACTTCATATGGCACGAAGAGAATTTTCTTAAAGAGAATGGCGTAAAAGAAAAATTTGCTTATGCAAAATCCAAACTAGGTGTTTGGCAATGGGTTATATGGAACGACGGTGAAAAGTTTAATCTGTACGCCACCATTGTTACTAATAGAGGAAGAATAATGTTGCGTGCAGCATCTTTTGATGCATATGTAATAAAAAGGTTTTTTCAATATATTGCCGATTCCTATCAAGAAGGCAAAATGGATTTTTAATACTTTCCTATTACGACCACTTTGTTTCCAGGTAAAGATGCGTCTATTGTTTTTGCTTTTTCACCTCTACCTTCTAAATCCTTTATGACCATAAAAGCTTTGGATAAACTAGCGTCTATATTATCTATATCAACTTTTATTTTGAAATGGAATTTAGAGGAATATATAGATAGTACGTCTTGTTCTATTGCTAATTCCGAAACTGGCTCTAATTTTTTTAGTTCATAGATAGAGTTAATAGCTCTTGGATAATTTTCCTGTTTTGAATTTATAACTATTACGTCGTTATAATGACCGGGAGTAAATTTATCTATTTTCTTGCCTTCTTCGTCTATGTAGAAAAGTTCATTGTTTATCATCGCTAGTGCTTTTACTTTTTTTGGTGTTATGTCTATATTGATAGTTGAGGGCAAAGAACGTCTTACTTTTGCTTTTTTTACCCATTTGTGTTTGTTTAGTTGCTTTTGTGCAGACAAGGTTGATACCTCTAGGATACCTTGTCCTATTCGTATGCCAGACAGTTCTATAAGCTCTTTTTGCGAAACTATAGAAGGCGCTTTCACATTGATTTTCTTGACCTTTATTGCCTCAACATTATTTATTGCTCTTATAGTATGCTGGCATCCTTTGAACAGTCCAAAAAATAAAAGAGTAAGAACTATGACAAGAAGTATCCATCTGCCAATTTTTTTCTTCCCTTTTTTATTTGCTTTTATGTATATATTATCCATGCTAATAATATATAATAACGTTATATGCTTTACCACAGGTGTTTTTAACTGATGGAACTTAATAACAACATTATTGCAGGATTGGACCTTGGGACCACCAAGGTGTGTATATTGGTTGGAAGACTTACAGAGAATAGATGTATAGAAATAATAGGAATAGGAGAAGCTCCGTCGACAGGCGTAAAGCAAGGTACTATTATAGATATAAATTCTACTGTTGAAGCTATAAAATCTGCACGACATCAGGCCGAGTTGATGTCTGGATATAAGATAAAAAATGTTTTTACAGGGATAGCAGATTCTCAAATAAAGAGCTTTAACGACAGCGGCATGTGGGTCCTTAAGGGCGGGCCAATAACTCAGCATGATATAGACAAGGCTTTAAAGAATACAGAACGTGCAATTAAGATCGATAGTAGCAGAAAATTGCTTGAGATGATTCCTCAGGAGTATGTAATAGATCAGCAAAGAGGTATAAGGAGTCCTTTGGGTAAATCTGGAGTAAGACTAGAACCAAAGGTTCACATAATTACAGCTAGTGCCAATACTGTCGAAGATATAAAGAGATGCATAAACAAGGCTGGTCTTGAATTGATGGGGGAACCAATATTGGAGCCTTTAGCCTCTGGATATGCTGTGCTCGGTGAAGAAGAAACACAAGTTGGTGTCGTTATGGTCGATATTGGTGGTGGTACTACTGATATGACCATATTCCACGAGAATAGTCTTATACATTCCAGTGTAATACCTATTGCTGGAAACAAAATAACATCAGATATATCTCATCTATTAAGGGTGCTTATACCAGACGCTGAACAATTAAAGAAAAAACATGGTTATGCAATATCCAGAATGGCAGAACGAGAGGAATATATAACTATAAGTACTGTTGGTGGAGCAAAGAACAATCAACAAGTGCCAAGCAATCTTTTGTCAGAGATAATACAGGCAAGGGTGGAACAAATATTTGAGAGCATAGCGATAGAGATGAAAAAAAGTGGCAAGTTGCGAGA
>JAKIZQ010000030.1:0-257 GCA_022707945.1 Bdellovibrionales bacterium | reverse complement strand
CTTGTGGAATGGTATTTACAGGAGGAACCTCTTTGTTGAGGGGACTTAAAGAACTTGCAGAACTTTATTTTGAGGCCCCAGTTAGGATTGGTACTCCAAAGAACTTTAACGGTTTAAAGAAGATAGTTTCTAGTCCTGTTTATTCAACAGCTATGGGTCTGGTGCTTTATGGAGCACAAGACCAGAAAGTTAATAAGAGAAGTGTTCCTGTAAAAGGAAATGGTTTAGTTACTAAAACAAAAACAGCAATAAAGGGG
>JAKIZQ010000002.1:29262-34742 GCA_022707945.1 Bdellovibrionales bacterium | reverse complement strand
TGTTCGAAAAAGACATCCCCATTCATTACAATCAGATCATCATCCTCAGGTATAAAATCCTTAGCAAACCACAACGAAACAATAGAGTTGGTAACATCAAAGAACGGATTATAGAACTTAGTAAAATTAAATCCTTTAATACTGTCTAAAACTATATGTTCATTATAGCCCGTGACTATGGATATCTCCGTTTTTTTCATTTTAGATAAAAGGTCAAAAGTCCTCTTTATTAGTGGTTCTCCATTAATATCAATAGTACATTTTGGTTTATCCTGTAGATGTCTGCTTATCCTTGTACCTCTTCCTGCTGCCATAATAATAACTTTCATATTTTACCTACCTTGAATAATAATCTTTTAAAGCTGAAACCAAAACTGACACATACTCTTTATCCATATCTCCCATGTGTGCAACTCTTAAAACAGTATCTTTTAGTTCCCCGCCATTAGGGCAAACATATATTCCATATCTATCAAACAGCTCTGTTACTATTTTTTGTGCTGACCTCCCGTCTGTCGGTGTTAATGCTGTTATAGCATTGGGCGGTGATTCAGAAAAAATCCTTAACGGAAGTTCTTGTATCTGAGACCTAAAATAAGAGGATATCTTTTTCGCATTCTCTATCTGTTTATTTATACCACCGTCATTAATTATATTTTTTAGCCTAACATGTAGTTGATTTATTATCCCGACAGGAGGGGTAAATGGAGTTTGGCCTCTATCCATATCTTTTAAATAATCATCTAATTTTAGATATAAAGACTTTGCGTTCTTTGAATTAGCCAGCACTCTTTTTTGAGCTTTTTCAGAGAGCACGATCATTGAAAGTCCGGGCGGAAGAGCCAATCCTTTTTGTGAGCTCAAAATAACAGCATCTATACCCATTTCATCCATATCAAGAGGATCTGTTAAGAACATGCTGATAGCATCTACTATAAACAGGGAACCGTTGCTTTTGCAAAATTGGCCTATTCCATTAAGGTCATAAAGAACTCCTGTTGATGTTTCATTGCCATTAACTATTACCGACGATATTTTTGTCTTATTATCAAAAAGAGAAGTAACTTTAAAACTAGAACCATAATCCAATTTATGGTCTATATATTTAAGCCCATGTAGCTTACATATATCAACAAATCTTTGACCAAAGGACCCTCCGTTAACAATAAAAGAATTATCATCTCCTGACAAAAGATTCGTTACTACAGCTTCCATTGCACCTGTCCCAGAAGCAGCCAAAAACAAAACTCTAGTACCTTTTTTTGCATTTAATAAATCGAGCAACATGCTCTCACAATCAAGCATTATCTTAGAGAATGAAGTAGTTCTAAAATATGGTATTTGCTTAGATCCTTCTTCAAGAACATATTTTGGCATTCTGACTGGACCCGGTGTAAAAATATAAAAATCTTCTTTGTTCATAAGTTCACCTTTAAACTTTTTTCTCAAATAAATAAACTGCAAATATGGAGAATATTATATTTGCGGCCCATGCAGAGAAAGCGGGGTTAATACTACCCTTCGCCCCCATGCTTGTCGATACTATATATAAGACCCAATAAGCGATCATTATCAAAAAACTTAAAAATCCAGAACCTACCTGAACGTTCCTGTTATTCGTATTACCAAGAGCTACACCTAAAAAACCAAAGATTATACATGCAAAAGGAATCGCAAATCGTCTATTAAACTCAACCAACATTTTATTTTTCCAAGAGACTTGCTCGCTATTCTCTGGTGAATAGATCCCTTTTCTAAGTTCATCATAGGTCATAGAAGGGAGATTGGGTGTTCTATCCTTAACATACGTACCTTCATGTACAAGTATTTTATAAACATCAAAATCTGCTTTTCTGTATTTTGCACCAACATTCTTATCTATGAAATTTATAAAACCATTATAAAGGAACAACTCAGTCTTTTTAGTTGAAATATCTATTTTTATATTAGAACTCTTTGCAGTTATAACCACCGGGTTACTCTTGTCACGATCATCATATATGAACACGTCCTGCATCATGTCTTTTTCTGGTATTATCTTGCCAACATATATCATAAAATCCTTTGCAAGATCCTCATTAAAAATACCTTCTTTTACCTGAATGGTGGTCCTGCTAGAACCTATCTTGTGTATAGTGTTCTCAAAATTCCTATTACCCCAAGGGCCGTCATAAAAAGAAACATAAAAGGTTAGAACACCAGCAAAAATAGAAATACTCATCACCGGTATCATCAACTGATATATTGATATACCAGAAGCTTTGAACGCTGTTATCTCGCTATCGTTAGAAAGTCTGCTAAATGTTATTAGGACACTAAAAAGAAAGGATACTGGTACCGTTATAGGCAAGAACGCTACAACAAGATAATACACAAGCCTAAATATCATCCCATAATCGACGTTATGGACGATTATAAACTCTGCAAATTTTAATAATTGGAACATTATCAGAATAAACGTAAAAACGACAACACCCATTATAAAAGGTATTATTAGTTCTCTAAAAATATATTTATAACTGGTTGGTAACATATTAAAGCATCGGCATCCTAAAGCCTTTGGCTTTCTTTGCTATTTGTTTGGCTGTATCATAACCAGCATCACTATGTCTTATTACACCCATTGCTGGGTCGCTGTTTAAAACTCTTTTTAATCTGTAATCTGCGTCATCTGTACCATCTGCAACTATAACCATACCTGCATGCAGTGAGTAACCTATGCCAACTCCTCCACCGTGGTGAAAGCTGGTCCAAGAGGCACCATTAACAGAATTTATGACATAATTAAGTATTGCCCAATCAGCAATTGCATCACTACCGTCTTTCATGGCCTCTGTTTCTCTATTAGGAGAAGCAACACTGCCACAATCAAGATGATCCCTTCCTATTACTATTGGTGCTTTTACTTTTTTCTTCCTTACAAGATCGTTAAACATCAAACCCGCTTTTTCTCTCTCGCCATAACCAAGCCAACATATCCTTGCTGGTAAACCTTGGAACTGTATCTTTTTTTCTGCCATATCCAACCATCTATGCAGTTTTATATTAGTTGGGAATAACTCTCTCATTGCATCATCGGTGATCTTTATATCACTCGGGTCACCAGATAATGCCACCCATCTAAATGGTCCTTTACCTTCACAAAACAGCGGCCTTATATAACGAGGAACAAAACCTTCAAAATCAAATGCATTCTTTACACCAGCTTTAACGGCCTGCGCTCTAATGTTGTTGCCATAGTCAAAAACTTCTGCTCCAAGTTTTTGCATCTCCAACATACTCTTAACATGTTCCCCCATAGTCCTTACAGATTCTGCTTTGTATTTTTCTGTATCTTTGGTCCTTAAAGATAAAGCTTCTTCAAAACTCATATTGTTTGGGACATAACCATTAAGTTCGTCGTGTGCAGAGGTTTGATCTGTAACTATATCTGGTATCAAGCTCCTTTCTATTAAACGTGAATAGAGGTCTGCTGCATTACCATTAAAACATATAGATCTAGCTTTTTTTTGCTCTTTGTACTTGAATGCAATATCTATTGCTTCATCTATATTACTTGTAGTTTCATCCAGAAAACCTTGTTTTATCCTCTTGTTTATTCTGTTAATATCAACTTCTGCGCCAAGATATGTTGCCCCACCCATCGTAGCCGCCAAAGGTTGAGCACCACTCATACCTCCCATACCACCAGAAAGTATTAGAAGACCAGAAAGGTCTTCTACCCCTTTTGATTTTTTACCAGCCTCAATAAAAGACTCATAAGTACCTTGTATTATTCCCTGTGTGCCTATATATATCCAAGAACCTGCTGTCATCTGCCCATACATTATTAAGCCTTTTTTCTCCAACTCATCAAAATATGACCAGTCAGCCCACTTTGGGACAAGGTTTGAGTTAGCCAATAAAACCCTTGGAGCATCTTTGTGAGTTGGGATTACAGCAACTGGTTTTCCTGATTGGACCAACAATGTTTCGTCGTTATTCAGTGTTCTTAACGTCTCTAATATTTTCTCATAAGAAGCCCAATCCCTTGCCGCCTTTCCTCTACCACCATAAACTATAAGATTATCATTATCCTCTGCAACGTCTGGATCAAGGTTGTTCATTATCATTCTGTATGCAGCCTCTTGAACCCATCCTTTACAAATAAGTTTATCACCTGTTGGTGCCTTGATAGATCTAGTCAACATTCACCTCTTCTAATATCTTTTTTGTATTTATTAATTCACTTATTTTTAGAATATCATCCGATATAACACGATCCTCTAAAAGCTCAGGTGTGTTCTCTCTAACCATCTTTATTACAGATACAAGTTCTTTAGATGGGACAAGTGGTTTTCTAATAGAACAAGCCTCTGTTGCACAAAAAAGCTCTATGGCAAGCACAATCTCTGTGTTCTTTATTATATCCATTAGTTTTCTTGCTCCCGTAGCGCCCATACTTACGTGATCTTCTTTGTTGTTACTAGTAGAAATGTTGTCTATGCTCGATGGGTGGGCCAATACTCTATTCTCGTTGACCAAAGAAGCCGCTGTATACTGTGCTATCATCAGCCCGCTATTAAGACCGCTTTCTTTTGCAAGATATGCGGGTAAGCCACCATTAAAAGCTGGTGTTAGTAATTTATCTATTCTCCTCTCGCTAATACTTGAAAGTTCTGTAATCGCTATAGAGACAAAATCAAGGGCAAGAGCTATTGGCTCGCCGTGGAAATTACCGCCAGATATAATAGCATCATCAAAAACCAAAGGGTTATCTGTAACTGAGTTGATCTCAACAGAAAGAACCTCTCTTAAATAAGAAACCGCATCCCTTACTGCTCCGTGTACCTGAGGTATACACCTAAACGAATAAGGATCTTGAACTCTTTTACACTCAAGATGAGAGGTAGAAATACTACCGCCAGATAATTTTTTAAAATTTCTAGATACTATAACTTGTCCTTTGTGAGGTCTTAACTTACTTATCCTTTCATCAAAAGCAGCAAAGGTCCCCGCTATACCATTAAGAGACAGGGCAGAGATAACGTCAGCATGCTTACAAAGACTTTCTGCTTCATTTAATGCAAGACATCCAATGGCAGACATATACTGTGTTCCATTTATTAAAGCCAAACCTTCTTTTGCTTCAAGTTTTAATGGTTCTATGCCAATTGATATCAACACATCTTTAGCATCTTTTATATTACCACTGTATAAAACTTTGCCTTCACCCATCAGACAAAGAGCTAAATGAGCTAAAGGAGCAAGATCGCCACTTGCACCAACAGAACCTTTTTTTGGGATAACAGGAATTATGTCGTTGTTAATAAATGACAGAAGAGATTCTACAACAGCACACCTTACTCCACTATAACCAAGAGACACATTATGCGCCCTCAATAACATCATGGCTCTTACAACTTCGTTACTAAGTTTTTCGCCAACACCTGCACTATGTGATCTAACCAAATTACTTTGAAGTTGAGACAGTTTATTCT
>JAKIZQ010000002.1:0-29201 GCA_022707945.1 Bdellovibrionales bacterium | reverse complement strand
CCTTCGACTATCTTTTCAATTATTTTTCTGTTCTCTTTTATTTTCTTTATTGCTGTATCATCTAATTCAACTCTTACAGAAGGATCTTTTGCTACTATTATTACATCCTCTAGTGTTAAATGTTCCCCTATCGTTATTTTTTTCTTCAATTTTATATTGCCCCTTTAGATAAAAGATTTTTTATTGCTTGTACTGGGTCCTTAGCGCCAAAGACAGCATTACCTGCTACCACCAGCTCTGCTCCCGCCTTGGTATAAAGGTCAATATTGTCTTCAGTAACGCCCCCATCAACCTCTATTATAAAATCAAGACCTTTATCTTTTTTAATTTTTTTAAGTTCTTTAACTTTCTCAAGAGCAGGCATTATTAATTTTTGACCACCAAACCCTGGGTTAACGGTCATAACTAAAACAAGATCAAAAGACCCAAGAAGATATTTTATAGAAGAAAGATCTGTTGCTGGGTTCAAGGATATACCAGCTTTAACACCCTTTGACCTTATATAGTTAAGAAGTCTTTCTGGATGTCTTGTTGCTTCTACATGAAAAGTCAGTACATCAGATCCAGCCTCTATAAATTGGTCTGCCATTTTTTCTGGATCTTCTACCATTATGTGTACATCAAGCGGTAGCTTGGTCTTTTTCTTAATGGATTTAACTACCGGAGCACCTATGGTTATGTTTGGAACAAAATGTCCATCCATAACATCTACGTGGATGTATCCAACTCCTTCTACTTCTACTTTCTTTATTTCCTGTTCTAATCTTGTAAAATCTGCAGATAGTATTGATGGTGCTATTTTAAACATTTTTAAACCTCATACCTTTTTCTATTTTATATCCATTAAGGAACTCTTGGATATTCATCTCTCTTTTACCAAAAGGTTGGACCTTTTCAACCAAAACAAAACCATCTGCCCCAGCGACTTTAATAACACCCTCTTTCTTTGATATCTCGAATATCTCTCCGTTTGGTTGACCAACTCCAGCAGATCTCTCGTATCTTGTTTTTATTATTTTGATGTCAATATCGCCTATCTTTGCTTGTGCTACAGGCCAAGGATACAAGGCTCTTACTCTGTCATGAATAGATTTAACAGGGCTAGTCCAATCTATGTCTCTTTCTTCTGAAGATATTTTTTCTGCATACGTTGGATTAAGACCAAAAGAAGCTTGTGGCAGACACTTTATTCTACCATCTATGTAATCAGGTATTACATCAAGAAGTAATTTTGTGCCAGATTCTATCAGTTTGTTCGTAAGTGTTAAAGTGTCATCTTCATCGTCTATATTTATCTTTTTTTGAGCGACTATATCCCCTGCATCCATTTCTTTTGCTATTTGCATAATACTAACACCAGTGACACTATCCCCGTTCATTATGGCTCTCGCAACAGGGGCTGCACCCCTATAATAAGGCAGTAGTGACACGTGTATGTTTAAAGGTGTTCTTTTTAATGCGTTAACAAAATAGGTCGGGATATAAGCACCGTATGCAACAACAACGCAAACATCTACTTCGTGCTTTAACAGTTCATTACTAAGGTCTCTGGTAAATTTATCTGCCTGAAATACATTTATCCCTAACTCTTTTGCTTTAGTTTTAACAGCAGGCTCTAATAACTTTAACCCTCTCCCTGCTTTTTTGTCTGGTTGGGTTAGTGCCCATTTTATTTTGAAACCATTTTTATATAATTCTTCCATTACGTATGCAGAGATCTGTGGAGTTCCTAAAAAACCGATATTAAACATGGTTTAAAAAGCCTTTCCTTTTATTATCCTGTTCTTGATGACGGTTCTCTTAACAACAGGAAGTTTGTCTATGAACAGTTTGCCATCAAGGTGATCATTCTCGTGTTGGATAACTACTGCCATAAAACCCTCTGCAACCATCGTCTTTTTCTCAAAATCAAGATCATAATAATCTACTGTTAATTTAGAGAACCTTTTCACTTCTTCGTATACTCCGGGGACACTAAGACAACCTTCCTCGCAAACAGTTGAGCCTTCTGTATCGTATATCTTTGGATTTATAAAAACATGTAACTCCCCTGGTGTTCTTGAACAAACATTTCCTTCTTCATCCCTTTCAATTTGTTGTTCTACGTCTATTATAAAAAATCTTTTTGCTATACCAACTTGAGGGGCGGCAAGCCCAACGCCATTAGCTTCATACATAAGCTCTTTCATTTCTGGTACGAGTTTCTTTATTTCTTCTTTTTCTGCGTTATTTAAAATATCAACATCTTTTGATGTCCTTCTTAATAACTCATTAGGGAAAGTAAGTATCTCCATTTTAAATTCTCCTATCACGTATCCTGCTGCCAACCCAATAGAACAGTATCGCCATTGTAAAACCAGCCATTACGTCTAGAAGATAATGCTGTTTTAACGTAAGGGTTGAAACACTTATTAGTACCGCCCATAGCATAAAAACAGGGAATAAAACCTTTCTTTCTCTTATGAAACCAAAACCAGCAAGAAAGGTCATGCTAACATGTATGCTTGGGAAAGCGTTGCAGGGAGAGTCCAAAGAATGTAATAGTGCCACAAGTTGTCCACTAAACCCATGATACTCAACTTCTGGTCTAGGGAACATAGTAGGATATAACATGAAGATAAACATGCTAAAAGCAAGCATCATTACTTGTGAATAATAGATCCTGTTCATATTATATTTTTCTCTTAACAAGAAAAACACCAAGCCTATATATAGGTAATCAGACATATATACCCACACAGTCCAGTCAATAAAAGGAACTCTTTTCTCAAAATCAAACATATACATAAGACTTGGCTCAAATATATGGACATGATTTGGTATCATATAAAACACTATAAAAGCCACTATACCAAGTGGCCCCACCCATATTTTTTGCTTGTTTGAGAAAAACGGTATTTTTAACATAAAACCAACCTACCAAATTTAGTTCTTTTAAGATATATATTCATTAGTGATAAAAGTGAAGAAAAACAAAAAGGGTCAGGCGGTAGTAGAGTACGTTCTTGTGCTAACTACGATAGTAATTATTGTAATTTGGGGGCTAGGTTTTATAAAATGCTCTCTCCATGGTATGTGGATACGCATGGCCTGTGATATCATATATCCATATCCAGCAGGAAGTCTTGAGCCAAAACCAGAACACTGTGAGCCAATTAAGGATTGTTTTGATATCTAATCTTCTTTCAGTATCCTATAGACAAGATGTCCTAATATAAAAAATGATAGAACGAATAAAATATAACGGAGAAAATTATTATTTCTATTATCGCTGTTGACTATTATCTTGGTAGAACCACTGTCGTCTATTATACCTATGCCCATTTCTGAAAGTTCTTCTTCTGAGACAAGGTTTTGTTTATTTGAGTCAGAACCAGAAACATATACAAGAAATTCGCCCGTATCGTCTTTGCTAACAGAATAATCAAAAGACCATGTTTTTTCTAATTTGTCCTCTGTATAAACGTTTATACCTATAACACCATTGCTCTCTTGAAGTGGGTCAAAACCCACAAAAAACTGTTCGCTATCCATTGGGCCCAACTCACCAGTAAATTCTGTTTTTTCAGATGATATTCTTATATCAGACGCTGGGGCATTAATTACAACCTTATATTTTTCTTTATTGTTACTCTTTGAAGTTATGTTTAATTTAAACTCTTTGTTGTTATTCAAAGAAAGATCTATGGCAAAAAGTGGTTTTACTTCTGCATATATATTGGAAGAAAACACTAGCAATGATACTACAAAAAACTTAGTCCAAGACTGCATCAAACACCTCTTTGATACTTTTTACCTTTATTATTTGTATATCGCCCTTAAGCTTTTTTGTGTCTTGATCAGGGATAAGGGCATATTTAAAACCAGTTCTTTCTGCCTCTAATATCCTCTCGCTTATACGAGGAACTTTTCTTATTTCTCCAGTAAGCCCAACCTCTCCTATTATAAAATAATCATGTTTTAATTTTTTACCAAGATATGCAGAGGCGACAGAAATCATTACAGCCAAGTCCATAGATGGTTCTTGTACTTTAAGTCCACCGACTATATTAACAAAGATATCTAATGTAGAAAAACTGTAGTGAAGATATTTTTCCATTATAGCAAGAAGCATTGCGACCCTATTAACCTCATAACCAACAACTGTTCTTCTTGGCATCCCAAGATACGAAGTAGAGAGCAAAGACTGTACTTCTATAAGAAGTGGTCTGCTCCCATTTATGATACCACCTACAACAGAGCCTGCCTGAACTCCTCTCAGATATAAAAAAGGAGGACGGATTATCTACATCCTTAAGACCTTCTGAGCTCATCTCAAAGATGCCAAGTTCATTACTAGGGCCGAACCTATTCTTAATGGTCCTTAGTATCCTATAGTTTATATTCTCTTCGCCTTCAAAATAAATAACAGCATCCACCATGTGTTCTATTAATTTTGGCCCAGCTATCATGCCGTCTTTGGTTACGTGCCCTATAAGAAAAGATGAGATGTCCCTTGGCTTACAATATTCAACAACGCTGGATACCGTTTGCCTTAATTGGGAGAAGCTACCCATTGGGGAACTTAGTTCTTCGTCGTAAACAGCTTGTATAGAGTCTATTATGACAAGAGTTGGTTTTATGCTCTCTATTGTTGACATAACTCTGCTTAAAGATGTGTCTGACGCTAACAATAATTCATTATTATCTATTCCTAGTCTTCCCGCCCTAATCTTGATCTGTTCTAAAGATTCTTCGCCGGTCACATAAAGTACTTTCTGGCCTTTTATTAAAGATATCCTGTCCGCAAATTCAAGTAAAAGAGTTGATTTACCGATACCTGGCTCTCCACCGATAAGAACAGACGCCCCTTTAACAAGACCTCCACCAAGGACTCTATCCATTTCTTTACTGCCACTCAGTGTTCTCGGTGTGTCTGAAACTCCTATATCAGAAAGTTTACTTACTTGATCTGAATGTATCGGTTTTGTAGAACTCCATTTTTCTTCTTTTATCTCAACTATAGTGTTCCACTCATTACAAGAAGTACAACGTCCTTCCCACTTTGGATATTTTTGCCCACAGGCCTGACATTCGTATAAATAACCTCTTTTAGCCATGTTTCTTATATAACTTGTTTTAATGATTTTATAAATATATAAAAAACATATAAATGAATAATACACTTAATATTTCTGAGATATTCTGTTCTTTTCAAGGAGAAAGTACCCTTGTTGGCAGGAACACCCTTTTTATAAGGACAAGCTCTTGTAACCTTTCCTGTAGCATGTGTGATACACGTTATTCTTTTAAAGATAAAATACAGATTAAGATACAGGATATTTGTAAGATAATAAAAACTGTTGGATATAAATACATTTGCATAACAGGCGGCGAACCACTTTTACAAACAAAAGAAATAAATGAGTTGATAAAAGCAATACTACCAATGGGAGTAATAATATCCATAGAAACCAACGGTTCTTTGCCTATCAATAAAATAAATAAAAAAGTAAAAAGAGTTTTGGATGTTAAAACACCTTCTACCAACGAAGAAGGATCGTTCCTCTTAAGTAATCTTAAGGAATTGACTAAAAATGACGAGATAAAATTCTTTATCTCTAATAGAAAAGATTTTGATTATGCTATTAATTTTATAAATAGATACAAACCAAAGGGGGCTATTCTCTTTTCACCAAACCTTAAGAACAAAGAATTAACAAAAAATATAAGCAACTGGATACTTGCTTCTGGTAAAGATATAGTTTTCCAGCCTCAATTACACAAGCTAATAAAAGAAAATCCAATATATATCATTGACCCAAAGCATTAAGCTCACAAAGCCTATCTAGATATTGGTTGTTTATCCTTTTATATTCGCTGTCATCCAAACTTTCATTATTTAATTTGTGTTCTATCTCTTTTATTGATGTTTGTATTTCTCTAATATCAAGCTCGGATATTTTTCTTATATTATCTGCCACTATAGCTACAGACCCATCTTTAAGAATTTGTAAAAAACCACTATATACTATATATTTATCATTTACACCGTCTATAGACAAAAGTCCTCTGTCCAATAAGCCAAACATCTCTCTGTGTTCTGGCAGTATGGTTAATTGTCCTTTAACAGAAGAAACCGTAACTTTATCTGTTGATAGATCTTTTATTAGTTGCCCAAAAGGACTAACAAGATCAAGCTTAAGCAACGCCTTCCTCCTTCATCTTTGCCGCTTTTTCTACAGCTTCTTCTATTGTGCCAACCATAAGAAAAGCCTGTTCTGGAAGATTGTCGTGTTTGCCTTCACATATTTCCTTAAAACCTCTTATCGTATCCTCTAGTTGAACATATTTACCTGGAATCCCAGTAAATTGCTCTGCAACAAAGAATGGTTGAGAAAGGAATCTTTGTATCCTTCTTGCTCTTCCTACCACAACTTTGTCTTCATCACTAAGCTCGTCCATACCCAATATCGCTATAATGTCCTGAAGATCTTTGTATCTTTGAAGTATCTTCTTAACATTTTGAGCTACGTTGTAATGTTCTTCTCCAACATGTTCAGGAGCTAATATTGTGGAACTTGATGTTAATGGATCAACTGCTGGGTATATACCCAACTCAGATATTGCTCTTGAAAGTTCTGTTGTAGCGTCAAGATGTGCAAATGTTGTTGCAGGCGCAGGATCTGTATAATCGTCTGCAGGGACATATATCGCCTGTATAGATGTTATAGATCCATTATTTGTAGAAGTTATCCTTTCTTGTAATTCTCCCATCTCTGTGCCAAGTGTTGGTTGATATCCAACTGCAGAAGGGATCCTGCCTAAAAGAGCAGAAACTTCTGACCCTGCTTGTGTAAAACGGAATATGTTATCTACAAAAAGAAGAACGTCCTGTTTTTCTTCTTCTCTAAAATATTCAGCTACAGCGAGAGCAGACAAAGCAACCCTTGCTCTTGCACCAGGTGGCTCGTTCATCTGCCCATAGACCAGCGCTGTTTTTTCTATAACACCAGAATCTTTCATTTCAAGCCAAAGGTCATTTCCCTCCCTAGTTCTTTCTCCAACTCCTGCGAATACAGAATAACCACCATGTTCTGTAGCAATATTATGTATAAGCTCCATTATGACAACTGTTTTACCAACGCCAGCACCGCCAAAGAGTCCTATCTTGCCACCCTTTCTATAAGGCTCTAGAAGATCTATTACTTTTATACCTGTATTCAACACCTCTATTTTAACGTTCTGATCTTGTAAAGATGGAGCAGGTCTATGTATAGGATAATACGACTTTGCCTTTACTGGACCAACTTCATCGACTGGTTCACCAACTACGTTTATTATTCTTCCAAGCACTTCTTTACCTACCGGAACTTTTATTACTTCATTTGTATCAAGAACCGGCATCCCTCTAACAAGACCGTCGGTAGAATCCATTGCTATGGTTCTGACCATATTATCACCGAGATGTTGTGCTACCTCTACTGTAAGATTCCACTCTTTATCTGATATCGCAGGGTTGCTTATTTTTAATGCGCCATATATCTTTGGTAAAGCTCCAGAAGGAAATACTACGTCTACAACTGGACCAATAACCTGTTTGACAACTCCCTGCGCAACACTTTCATTAACTTGAACCATATCAAAACACCTCCATTTTACATAGATTCTAGAGCTTCTTTTCCACCAACGATCTCACTAAGCTCGGTAGTGATTGCAGCCTGCCTTTGTCTATTATAAGCAAGAACAAGTCTTTTCATTATATCCTCTGAATTCCTTGTGGCATTCTCCATCGCTGTCATTCTTGCACCATATTCACTGGTAAGACTTTCTAAAAGCAGTCTGTATAATTCTATCTTCACGTATTTTGGAACGACCGCCTCTAGTATGTTCTCTTTATCAGGCTCATAAATATACATATCTTCATCTTTGCTATAAAACACTTCTGGTGGAACTATCGGGAACAACCTGTCTATTTTTATGCTATAAGACATGGCTGATTTAAATTCATTGTATACAACAACTAAAGAATCAAAATCACCCTCTATATAGTGTTCAATAAGTCTTTCACTTATATATGAAGCATCTTCATAACTCGGGGTTGCTTCAACTCTATAGTTATCACCAATATTTTTGTATCTTTTCTTGAAATACTCATATGCTTTTCTACCTATAAAATCTATCACACAATTAGTCTCATTAAGACCAGCTTCTTTTATATACCTTTCTGCGGTTCTTATGATGTTTGAATTATAAGAGCCACAGAGTCCTCTGTCAGAAGATATAACGAGCAATCTTGTCTTTAATATGTCTCTTCTCTTTAAAAGAGGATGTTCAAAAATGTCTATTTTGTCTTTAAGATCATCCATTATTGATATTATTTTGTATGCATAAGGCCTAATTGACAACAGAGAGCCTTGGCTCCTTCTTAACTTTGAAGCAGCGACCATTTTCATCGCCTTTGTTATTTGGCGAGTATTCTTTACTGTGTTTATCCTTTTTCTAAGGTCCCTTAACGATGCCATCTTTTTACCACGTCTTCTATTATTGGATTGAGTTTGGCTTTTATATCATCGCTCAATACTTTCTTATCTTTTAAATCCGTAAGTACAGACGGAGACTTTAGTTTTAATTCATCTATTAATGCTGCACTAACTTCTTCAACCAAATCAACTGGCACATCGTCTATAAAACCACTGTTGGCCATATAAATAACTGCTACCTGCTCTTCTACTGGAACTGGTGAATATTGTTTTTGTCTTAATATAGCCATCAATCTTTGGCCTCTGTCTAATTGTTTCTTGGTTGACTTATCAAGGTCAGATCCGAATTGAGCAAAAGCAGCAAGTTCTCTATATTGTGCTAGTGTTATTCTTAACATACCTGCAACTTGCTTCATTGCTTTTATTTGTGCATTACCGCCGACCCTTGATACAGATATACCTGCATTAACGGCCGGTTTTTGTCCTGAGTTAAAAAGATCTGCTTCAAGATATATTTGACCATCAGTTATAGATATAACATTGGTCGGTATGTATGCAGAAACATCCCCCGCCTGAGTTTCTATGATCGGGAGTGCAGTAAGACTACCACCACCTTTTTCTTTGCTCATTTTAGCTGCACGCTCTAATAATCTAGAGTGGCAATAAAAAATATCTCCTGGATATGCTTCTCTGCCTGGTGGTCTCCTCAACAACAAGGAGAGCTGCCTATATGCTTGTGCTTGTTTGGTAAGGTCGTCATATATAACAAGCGCATGTTTACCGTTGTCCCTAAAATATTCTCCAATAGTACAGCCTGCATAAGGAGCAAGATACTGCAACGGTGCTGGTTGAGAAGCTGTTGCACTGACAACTGTCGTATATTCCATTGCTCCGCTTGTACTTAATTTATCTATAACAGCTGCAACTGTTGATTGTTTCTGCCCTATAGCCACATATATACAATGAACATCTTGGCCTTTTTGATTTATTATAGTGTCTATCGCTATTGCTGTTTTGCCAGTTTTTCTATCGCCTATTATTAGTTCTCTTTGTCCTCTACCTATTGGCGTCATGGCGTCTATCGCTTTTATGCCTGTCTGAAGCGGTTCTTTAACTGGCTGTCTATATATTATGCCTGGTGCTTTAACTTCTATCCTTCTTTTTTCTTTTGATCTTATCTCTCCCTTACCGTCCAAAGGAAAGCCTAGCGGGTCTACAACTCTTCCCATTAGCTCTTCCCCAACGGGGACCTCTATTATTCTTCCTGTCCTTTTTACAACATCACCTTCTTTAACATGTTCTGATTCACCAAAGATAACAACACCTACGCTGGCTTCTTCAAGATTAAGTATCATCCCGTAGGTGTGTTCACCAAACTTAACAAGTTCTCCGGTCATTGCTTTATCAAGACCATAAACTTTAGCGACACCGTCACCTACGTTCAGAACTATACCAGCCTCTGATATCTCTATCGACTTAGAGAAACTGTTTATTTGTTCACTTATCAACCTGCTTATTTCATCTGCTCTAAGTTGTTCCATAAAAAACTCCTTGTTTATTTGAGTTCTGTCTCCATTTTTTGTAAATGACCTAAAATAGAATAATCAACAAATTTGTCTCCAACCATCCCTCTAAAACCAGCAACTATTTCTTTATCCTTCACAAGATCAAGCTCTGCCTTCATACCTACTATTCCTGATACCGCTTCTAATATGCTAGAGATATCATCATTAGAATACTCGTCTGATATTTTTAACTCCCCACTAACTATATTTTTAGATCTATTCACCATCTCTTTATAAGCATAGAATATTTCAAAAACATCCTTTACTCTTTTTCTTTCAACTATAAGTTGTAAGAACCTACTCATTTTTTCATCAACTGCTCCATCAAATATTTTTTTGGAAAGTTCTAGCTTTTTGCTCTGTGGTATAACTGGCGACACAAGAGTTGCGTACAGTTCTTTGTTATTTGCCGAAAAACAATCTATAACTTTATTAAAATCATCCATCAAAGAAGCTGAACATGAATTAAAAATTGCTTCAGCATAAACCCTAGATATCTTTGATATACCTTTTTTCATCTACTTGATCCCTTGCTAACAGCAGACATCTTTTTACTTTCATTTATGTACAAGGCCCTTTGTTCCTTGGTGGTTGACGAAGAAATATCATCTTTTGCTGATCTTATAAGTTGTGTAATAAAATTGTCTTTAAGCACTCTCCATGCAAGCGCTCTTTCTGCATGTATCCTTTGTTTACCTTCGTTAATTATAGATGAAGAAAGCTTTTGACTCTCAGCTAGAACAAATTCGCCTATAGAAGCCCCCTCTTTTTCTGCATTAAGGAGAAGTGCTGCCCCATCTTGATCTATGTTTTTAAACTTATTATTGATGTTTTCTACCATCTTTTGTGAGTCTTCTCTGAACTTCTGGCTGTTATTGCTGTCATTAATGTAGGTCTCTTTCCTTTTAAAAAGGAAACTGCTGACCGGTTTTTTTAATATTAATATTAGGGCACCAAAAAATAACACGAAATTAACAGCAGAGAATATAACAGAAACAAAACTTTCAGACATATAGTTTTACACCACCTCTTTAAACAGCTTGTCTTTTATCTGGTCTACCAAGACTTTAGATTTATTATTTAGTTTAACAACCTCTAAAGACAGTTCTTTTTGGACAGCTTCTCTGTTTTGTTCTAAAAGTTCATTAATTTTTTCTTTTGATGATTTTACCTCTGCATCAGCCCTTCTTTTATATTCATCAATTTTTGAGGTCCTTATCTGTTTTGCCCTGTTTTCATAATCATTCCATTTTATATCATATTCCTTTTTTATTCTGTCGTGTTCAAACACAAGTTCTTCTGCTTCTTTTTTTGCCAAACGGGTTTTTTCATCCCTTAATATAAGTGTTTCAAGGACTCTATTAAAAACAAATTTTGACAAAACAACCACACTAACAGATACCAAAAATAGTTGTATATAAAAGGTTTTGTTTATGCCAAGTTGTTCAAAAATAGAGTTTATAAGTTCCATAGGAACAAAGTAGTATCATCGGCTAAAATTTTAGTCAACAGAACCTGATAATAATCATGATATTAAAGCATATTTTTTAAGTTTACTATAAAGGGTCGACCTTGGTACCCCAAGCGCCCTGCTGGTGCTTGAAATATTAAATTCGCACCTTGTAAAAGCATCCTCGACCAACATTTTTTCCATGTCATCAAGAGTTTGTCTGTTTGAATTATTAAAAGCACGTTTGCTTATACCAAACATATCCCACGTTATTTGCTTCTCTCCGTATAGGCTGTTTATCTTGGCCCGTTCAACGGCATTTTTAAGCTCTCTTACATTACCGGGCCAATCATGTTTAAGAAGATTCGGTAAAACCTCTTTAGAAAATTTATAAGTAGAACCAGAAAAATATTTTAATAAAGCCTCTACATCTTCTGGTCTTTCCCTTAATGGTGGAAGCTCTATTTTAAATCCTTCTATCCTATAATAAAGATCTCTTCTAAATCTACCATCACTAGAAAGTTCAACAAGGTCTCTGTTGGTTGCAAGAATAACTTTTGCCCTATGTTTTAAAGAAACGTCGCTGCCTACTGGTTTAACTTCTTTATACTCTATGGCCCTTAAAAGTTTTGCCTGACCCCTTGGGGTCATCTCCCCTATCTCATCAAGAAAAAGAAAGCCATCTTCAGCTTCTATAAAAGCACCTCTTCTTTCTGCAACTGCATCTGTAAATGATCCTTTTTTGTGTCCAAAGAGTTCACTTTCAAGCAAGGTTTCTGTCATCGCTCCGCAATTAACACAGATAGCATTGCCTCTGCCGCTGACTTGCTTGATGGCCCTAAAAACCATCTCCTTGCCTGTACCACTTTCGCCACAAAGACAGATAACATCAGCCGTAGCAGAATATACAACACTCCAAGCAAGAGCTTTTAACATCCTCGGGCTTTTTGCAACAACACCTTTAATCTCTACATCTATGCCTTCAACATTCATCTTCAAAAGATCGTCTTCGTTCTTTAACACCTTAAAAGAAATACTCATAAACAACCCTCCATGATTTAGTAAAAGACCATACGGCAAGTCTTGTGCCAAAAGATAAAATTCATGTTTTTATTTTAGTTTAAATAATTGGAGGCACTTTCATTGTAACATTATTGAAAAAGCTCATATAGAACGGATAACATTTTTGACAGCAAAAAGATTGTTATCTTTTCCTATCTGTTCAGCGTCTATTTGTGATGTTTTACTTATAACAAGATCCTCTATGTTAGAAAAAGTACAAGCCCTTATAAGAACATCTTGTGAGTCCCTTAACAATATTGGTCTTTGTACATTCTCAAATCTAGATGAAGAAATAAGCACAGACCTTGATCTATCTATCATTACTCTTTGTGAGCTCAAACCTCTTAGCATTATGTTCTCTGAATTATATATAACAATTCTATTAACATTATTTACAGCCTCTATTATTATGTCCTTAGCATCTCTTATTATAAAATCAGACATGTCTCTTGAATTAAGTTTTACTATTACTTGTGTTCCTTCTTGTCTTAAAGAAAGAAGTTCGTTTAACTCTTCCTGTGTACTAACAACGTATTCAAGCCCCATTGTTGCCCTAAGGTCCTTTACGCTAAAGCTGTTGTATTTAACAAGAGAGATCGCCTTTCTTAATGCCTGTGATGTTATAACTACAGAACTAGCATTACTCTCACTGGAGAGTGCTACCATTCCACAAATGTCTGCATTCTCATTAAGGACTGGGGCACCACTAAAACCTTTGTTAAGATATATAGGAAGTCTTTTTAGGTCCCTGAATTTTGTTTGCATCATTTCATCAGAATTAAGCACTAATAATTGATCCTTATGATATGCGGCAACAAGGACCTTTTGCTGACAGTTCTCAGATAAATCAAAAAATGAACTTAAACTGTTTGGAGCGCTAAGGGCCAGAATGTCATTTAATTCATCATAAAAAAGTATAGAAAGTTCTAAACCACTGTACTCGCCATTTTTTATCTTTATTTTGTTTGCACCTAAAAGAACACTGTTAACAAGATGAAAGCTAGTTAATATTATTGGCTTTTTTGTGTTTTCATCATACACCGCAAACCCTGCACCACTTGATATAATCTTAGAATTACTGTCCTCTACCGACAAACCAAAAACTCCTTCAAGAGAATTAGCACTTATCCCTGAAGACATTAAAAGTACTGTCGTCGCTATTATTATCATTATCTTCATATCAATACCTATCGGAATTTATTCTTGTTATCTTTAGCAAAAAGATATAAAAGCATTGGCTATGGCATGGGAATATTCTGAAAAAACAAAGAAGTTGTTTACCGATGCGATAAACAACAACAAAAACGCACACATAGGGGAAATAGAAAATCCTGATGGTGACGGCTTCCACGGATCTTTAGTCTGTGGTGATGCAATAAAATTAACTTTTAGAGTTAAAAAGGACGAAAAACATCCTGAGAACGACATAATAACACAGGCAAAATATCTTACCTTTGGATGCACCTCTGCTATTGCCGCAAGTGAAGCTCTCTGTGCAATTATCGAAGAAGGCAAATATACACCAATAAAAGCAATGTCTCTCACCAAAGACGATATTGTTGCTTTTCTTGACGGCTTACCAACCCAAAAGATACACTGTTCCATAATGGGAATAGAGGCTTTGTACGCCGCTGTTCATGACTGGGCTAAAAAAAGAAACATCGATCTTAAGAAGTTTGGCATAAACAATGAATGTTTAATAAAGGACAAAGAGAAAGAAAATAATGAACAAAGAATAGTGTGTCGTTGTCTTGGAATGAATGAAAAATATATAAAAGACCAAATACAAGACCTTAAACTAAAAACAGTGGATGACGTCATAAGTACTATTAAGGCTGGTAGCGTTTGTGGGTCTTGCATAGAAGAAGCTGGTGGAATAAAGGACATCCTTAATAGCGTGTGGGGAAACGCCAAGAACACTACAGATAAAACAAATCTCGTTGAAACAAAAACTCCATATCAGATAGCAAAAGAAATAGAGCGAGTGGTCGAAAATGACATACTCCCTATACTTCAGAAAGATGGTGGTGGATTAGAGATAATAGACATAAGAGGTAAAGAGCTTTATTTTAAATTAAAAGGTGCCTGCAGGTCCTGTCATGCGGCCAATGATACTATAGAATATACAGTACAAAAAATACTAAGGGATAAAGTGGACAAGGACGTTAAAGTAATACACGTAAAATAAGTGGAGCTTCTAAGAAATGAGTAAAATAACATATCTTGATTATAATGCCACAACACCAATAGACGACAGGGTTCTTGATGTAATGCTTCCATATTTTAAAGAAAAATATGCTAATCCAAGCAGCAAATATAGATTTGCAATGGACATAGCTGCCGACGTAGAAAAGGCAAGGACCATAATAGCCAACTGTCTTGGGGCCAGCAAGAGCGAAGAGATCATCTTTACCGCCTCTGCAACAGAAAGTGTTAACCATGCAATAAGAGGAACATTAAAAACACATCCAGACAAAAAACACATTATAACCACAGCGGTTGAACACCCAGCAGTCCTTGATACATGTAAGGACCTCGAAAGAGATGGATATAAAGTAACCTTCCTGCCCGTAAACAACAAAGGTGAACTTTCCATTGATGATTTTACGAATGCAATAACAAAAGACACAGCAATAATAAGCATTATGCATGCTAACAACGAAACTGGTGTAGTCTTCCCAATAGACAAACTTTCAAAAATAGCAAAACAAGAGAACCCCGACGTAATATTTCATACAGATGCTACACAGAGTATTGGTAAAATAAAAATAGATATGAATAAAGAATATAACAACATAGATCTTCTATCCATGAGTGGACATAAAATATATGCCCCAAAAGGTGTTGGAATACTCTTTGCAAGAACTGGTTCAAGATTAAGGAAATTCATAACCGGTGGGCACCATGAATTCAATAAAAGAGCCGGCACCCTTAACGTCCCGCTAATAATAGGAATGGCAAAAGCATTCCAAATATTGGATGAAGAACTAAAAGAAAAAAAACAAGAAAAGCTTTCTGTATTAATAAGTAGAATAGAGGAAGAAATATCAAAAAAGATACCTTACATCACCATAAATGGTAAAGGAGCCCAGCGACTAAGTAATACAACTAACATTTCTTTTGATTGTATAGAGGGAGAATCAATACTTTTCCAATTGGATAAACTAGGTTTTTGTATCTCTTCTGGTTCAGCTTGCACCTCTGGCTCATTAGAGCCAAGCCACGTCTTAAGAGCAATGCAAGTGCCAATAACATCTGCCCACAGCAGTCTTAGGATAAGTCTTGGGAGATTTACAAAAGAAGAAGAGGTAGCGGCATTTATAGAGACTTTACCGACTATAATATCAAGATTAAGAGAGATCTCTCCTTTTTGGGATAAGAAGAACAATAAACCAAACGACAAAGCTATACAATACAGTTGTCAGAGTTAACAGCGACTAAATATGAGAACAATTTATATAGTTGCAACACCTATTGGGAACTTAAAAGATATCTCTTTCAGGGCGATAGAGACCCTGAAGAATGTTGATGTGATACTTGCAGAGGATACCAGAAGAAGCAAAACTCTTTTGGACCAATATTCCATACAAACACCAATGATCTCTCTTCATAAGTTTAATGAATACTCAAGAATATCCAAAATTAAAGAACTATTAGAAGAAGGGAAAGATCTTGCCTTAATATCTGATGCAGGGACTCCTTTAATATCAGACCCAGGAGCAAATATAATTGAATACTCATTAGATAATCAAATAAAAATAGTGCCAATACCCGGTCCTTCTTCTTTAAGCAGTATCCTGTCTGTAAGTGGGGCCAACTTAACTGAAACACCAGCTGTTTTTCTAGGCTTTATGCCACATAAAAAAGAAAAAACAAAAGAGCTTTTAAATAAAACTCTTGGGATGGGGTATTCTTGCATTGTTTTTGAGTCTCCCTTAAGAATAAATGAATTTCTTAGAATGATAAGACAGCTTGAAATTGCCACAGATCTTGTAATAGGCCGTGAATTAACAAAGATTCATGAAGAAGTAATTAAGATAAAACACAATCAGGAATTAATAGAACTAAAAGAAAAAGGAGAATTTGTTGTCTTTATCAGCCCAGTAAAAAAATCTAATAATATTAATAAGGTAACAAAAACAACAGAAGACCCAAAAGATACTCGGGCTTTATCAAAACTATTAGCTAACTATTTAAATATAGAGCAAAAAAAGGCTTATTCAATACTTTTAGATCTAAAGACTAAACTAAGTGGAAAAGACTAACCCATTCGGGTGCTTCCATCAAAGACAACACCTTCTTCCATTGATATAGACGGGGCAGATAAATTCCCCTTTATCATTGCTGGCTTATATATTTCTATTTTATTTTTAGCCAAAACATCACCAACAATTCTACCACTTATAATAACAACATCTGCAGTAATATTACCAGAAACAAAACCTGTATCTTCTACTATAAGGATATCATTAGTAAATATCTCTCCTTCAAAAGTTCCACCTAAACGAAGAACACCTTCAAAAGAAAGCTTCCCTTTAAATTCACATCCGTTTTGGATAAGCCCAGATACATTATCATTAAGTTTTATATTGCTCTGTTTTTGTTTCATAAGCCCTCTTTATTTTAGTTAAAGAACAATCCTAATATTCTTTCAAAATCTTCTTTATTAAAATACTCTATCACAAAAGATCCCTTTTCATAAGAGCCCTTTATATTAACTTTTGTATGGAATTTTTGTCTTAGATTATCTTCTATAGAATTAAATAAATCTTCTTTCTTATTAATATTACTAACTTTTCTAGGCGGAGTCTTTAATTTATTTATAAGGCTCTCTGTATCTCTAACAGAAAGGTCTTTTTCTACTATCTGTTGAGCTACTTTGTTTCTATATTGATCATTATCTAATGAACATAAAAGTTTAGCATGACCGACACTAATTCTTCCTGTTTCTATATCTTTTTGTATATTATCAGGAAGTTTTAATAATCTTAAACAGTTAGTGACAGTGCTTCTGTCTTTACCAACTTTTCTAGAAACATCTTCTTGTGTCATATTGTATTCATCTATTAGCTGTTTGTAAGCCCTGCCTTCTTCTATTGCATTTAAGTCAGCCCTTTGAATATTCTCTATTAAAGCAGTTAAAAGAGTGGCCTTATCAGACATTTCCTTAAAAATAACAGGTACTTCTCTTAAACCAGCTTGTTTTGACGCTCTCCATCTTCTCTCACCAGCTATGATCTCATAGGTATCATTACCCCTTTTTCTAACTAATATAGGCTGAATTAAACCATTTTCTTTAATAGATTCAGATAGTTCATTAATTTCTTCTTGCGCAAACCTTTGTCTTGGTTGTTGACTTGAAGCTATTAACTTATCTATTGGACACATAAAATAGGAATTACTATTATTTGTGGTTTCATATCTTGTTATCGTTTCGTTTGGCCTATCTTCAAACTGAGCTTCTGGTAAAAGCGCAGCTAATCCCCTGCCTAAAGCCTTCCTAGTATGTAGTTTGTTGTTCTCGTTCCTTAAATCTGTAGTCATTGTTCATGACCTCCTTTGTAAGATTTAGATAACTTATAGCTCCACTTGAATTGATATCATATAGAAGCACTGGTTTCCCATAACTAGGAGCCTCACTCAACCTAACATTCCTTGGTATTATTGAGCTAAAAACTTTGTTCTTAAAATGTGATTTTATTTCATTGGCGATTTCGTAAGAAAGTCTGTTCCTTTTGTCAAACATGGTTAAAAGAATACCTTCTTCGACGAGACTTGGATTAAGTCTTTTCTTTATCAGTTCAACTGTTTTAAGGAATTTACTTATTCCTTCTAATGCAAAATACTCACATTGCAGTGGTATTAAATAAGATGTCGCCGCTGTAAGAGCATTTATCGTCAGAATACCCAAAGATGGAGCACAGTCTATTATTATATAATCATAATTATTTACGACGGTATTTATAGAATCCTTTAACCTTGTTTCTCTTGCCATTTCGTTAACAAGTTCTGGTTCAGCGCCTACAAGATCTCTGCCAGAAGGAGCTATGTCGAGGTAGTTTAGTTCTGTCTTTCTTATTATATCTCTTAAAGTTAGTTCACCCATAATAACATGGTAGATATTTGCTGATTCATAAACATCTGCTTCAAGTCCTAGTCCGGAACTTGCATTTGCTTGAGGATCAAAATCTATCAATAATGTCTTTTTTTCTGCAGCCGCTAGCGAAGCTGCAAGATTTATTGCTGTTGTTGTTTTCCCAACACCACCTTTTTGGTTAGCCACCGCAATAACTCTACCCATAAGGCCTCCTATTAAGTAACAGGATCTAAAACTTTTCGTAGTATAATGTATTTGGACAATATCTGCAATATATATATTTTAATATGTTCCACGTGGAACATACTGCTTTTTTTAGAGATAAGATACTATTTTAATTAGATTTTTTTATATTATAGCATTCACAAAGCACATGATCCCTTAATTTCTCAGCCGAAAATTCTTGGCAAGACTCATAAGGATAATTAATTATTTTATATTGGTATACTAATTGTTCCAAACTTTCATTTGTTGTCATTAGAACGATCTTCGTCTTTTCTTCAAGACCAAAAAAGTGCTGACAAATTTCATTATACCTACCTAGTGCTCTACTAACAACAATATCAAAAGGTAAATCAAGTGACTGAAATTTATTATTTATCGTCGAGAGATTCTTTAGTTCAAGTTTACCAATACAATGATCTATAAAATCTGTTTTCTTTATTATTGGTTCCAAAGCTAAAACCTTATTTTCTTCAAGTACTATTGCAAGTACTATTGCTGGAAAACCACCCCCGCTACCAACATCTAAGATACTCCCTTGGTAAGAGTTATCACTAATATATTTTGCTAAACAAAGACTGTCTAAAACATGTTTTATCCAAAAACCATCTTCGTCCCTTATAGAACTTATATTGTAAACTTTATTCCATTTAAAATATAAGTCTTTTAATAGCTCAAACTTCTTCGTTAAAGACACTAAGTCTTTGTTATTAAAGAAACCTTTCAATATATGTTCCACGTGGAACATTATATCACCCCTCTTTTTTTATAAACTAACAAAGTATCAATAGCTGCAGGAGTAAGCCCTGGTATTCTGCTGGCTTGCCCCAAATTAATTGGTTTAACTTTGTTTAGCTTTTCCCTTACTTCAACAGAAAGGTTTTTAAGTTCTGAATAATCTATTCCTTCTTTAATGCTTATGTTTTCAAGTTCAGACTTGTCTTTTATCCTGGCTCTTTCTATCTTAATATAACCTTCATACTTTATTTCTGTTTCAATCTCTCTTGAATAATTCAATATAAGATCTTTAATCTCATCATCTAGGTGTTTTTCAAAATCAAGAAGTCTTTGTTCTGGCCTTTTTAATAATTCAAAAATACTTTTACTTTCTTTTCCAAAACCCTTTACCATCTTTTTCTTAAGATATAAAAGAGCCTTGTTTATTAAGCTCCACTTTTCTAATATCATTTTACTTGTTTCTTCATCTATCAACTTATTTTCTTTAGCAAAATCAAGAAGTCTTATATCGGCATTGTCTTCCCTAAGATACAGCCTATTCTCAGACCTAGAAGTAAACATCCTATATGGCTCGTCCACGCCCTTGGTAACTATATCATCTATAAGTACACCAATATAAGACTGTTCTCTTGGGAAACTTATAAGATTAGTATCTAATGCTTTAGCTCCTGCATTAAACCCTGCAAGAAAACCCTGAGCAGCAGCTTCTTCATATCCTGAAGTACCATTTATTTGTCCTGCAAAGAAAAGACCAGATATAAGTTTTGACTCTAGATATGGGCTTAGCTCTCTGGGATCTATACAATCATATTCAACGGCATAAGCTGGTCTTGTTATTTTGGCTCTCTCGAGTCCACTTATAGTTCTATAGAACTGTTCTTGGATATCTATTGGTAATCCAGTTGAGACACCATTTGCATATATTTCAATATTATCAATACCTTCTGGCTCTAAAAAAATCTGATGAGATTCTTTATCTGGGAACCTTGAAACCTTGTCTTCTATTGAAGGACAATACCTTGGGCCTTTTGAACTTATTTTACCGCTATACATGGGGGCAAGTTTTATATTCTTTTCTATTAGTTCATGTGTTCTTTTATTGGTTCTAGTTAAAAAACAACTTAGTTTTTTTATATCAGCTCTCTTGTCTTGCAGAGAAAAGCCTTTAACTTTATCGTCGTGAACCTGCTCTTCTAGATCAGAAAAATCTATGCTCCTCGAGTCAAAACGAGCAGGAGTTCCCGTCTTAAATCTAAACACAGTATGGCCAGTGCTTTTAAGGAATACAGAAAGTTCGTCGCTGGATTTTTCTCCAGAACGACCGCCATTAACTGTAGAATTCCCGTAGTGAAGTTTTCCATCAAGAAAAGTCCCTGGACAAAGAACAACCGTTTTAGAAAATATATCTATGCCCTCACATGTTCTAACGCCCTTAACGACGTTGTTTTCTATTATTAGAGAAGATACTTCTGCTTGAAAAAGATCAAGCATGTTTATAGCAGACAAACTTTTTTTCATTTCCATTGAATAAAGTATTTTGTCTGCCTGGACTCTTGTCGACTGTACTGCGATGCCTTTCTTGCTATTAAGAAGCCTATATTGTATCCCTGTTTGATCTATAACATGAGGCATAAGGGCTTTGAACACCGCAAGTTCTTTTACCAGATGCCCTTTTGCAAGCCCTCCTATTGCTGGGTTACAAGACATCCATGCAAGCCTGTCAAGGCTCATGGTCACAAGCAAGGTCTTTGCTCCAGCTCTTGCAGACACAGCGGCCGCTTCACAACCAGCATGCCCTCCACCGACGATTATAACATCATATAATTCCATGTTATTTACCTATACAGAATCTAGAGAACAACTCATCCAAAACCTTTTCGCCCACATCCTCTTCTCCAAGCATTTTGTTTATAACAGAGATTGAATCCCTTAACATAAAAGAAAAAATATCTGCAGAGACCTTCTCTGATAATCCATTTTGGAGAGAATGAATACTCATCTTTATTTCATTTAAATAGTTGATTTGCCTAGTATTAATAGAAAAAATATTGGTTTTTTGAGTATCTATTTTGTTTTTTTGACTAATCAAATCAAAGACCTCTTTCTTTAACTCTCTTATGCCTTCGCCAAGAAGAGTTGAAATATAATGGACGTCTTTTTCTTTTCTCTTAACATCATAAATATCTATTTTATTCCTTACCTTTATAACAAGAGGTGCTTTTTCAACAAAAACATCATCATCTGACACTTCTATAATCATCGTCGCTGTATTTTTTATATCAGAGACTTTCTTTATTCCCTCTTTTTCTATATCACAAGTAACTTCTTCTCGTACCCCTGCTGTATCTATAAAAGTTACCTCTACACCATCGACGATAATGTCTTCCTCTATATAGTCCCTTGTGGTGCCTGGTGTGTGATGAACAATAGCTCGTTCGTATTCTATTAATTTATTAAACAAAGAAGATTTACCAACATTTGGTCTTCCAACAATAAGGACCCGTATGGTGTCTGACACGTCTTTCACCAGGGATGCAGAACTTAATATAGAATTAATATCTTGCTCGATTCCGTCTAAAGAAGATTTTACCTTTATTGGATCAAACACATTAAGTCCTTCGTCAGAAAAATCTATATCTGCTTCACATATTGAACTTAACTCTATTAGTGTCTTTTTTATAGATAGAAGCCTTGTGGACAACTCCCCTTTTAATATACGTCCTTTTTGTTTTGCCATACTAACATTTGAAGAATTTATTATATCGAGAACAGCCTCTGCTTGTAGAAGATCTATCCTGCCATTCAAATAAGCCCTTTTTGTAAACTCACCGTTCGTAGCCATCCTTAGCAATGGGTGGGATTGGATCATACTCTTTATTATATGGTCAACAACAGCAGGGTTGCCGTGACAAAATATTTCACAACAATCTTCTCCTGTATAGGACTCTGGGGATCTATAATAAACAAGCATTACGTCGTCTATTGTACTTCTAACATAATACATATGACGCTCTTTGGAAAGTTCCGTACTAAAAAAATTAGAAACTATATGTTTTGAATCGGGTCCGCTAACCCTTATCGCTGAAACGCCTGCTCTCCCTGCAGGAGTTATCTCTGCTATTATATTATCCTTCTTGAGAGGATCCATTTCCGTTATTTGTAACTCTACTTATTTTTATCTTCTTATACAAACCTTCTCCCTGTGATTCGCTTTTTAAATCTCCTTCTGCTTGAACCAGCATGTGTACCATTCTTCTTTCAGCAGGGTTCATGGGTTTTGTTATATATGGTCTGTTACTCCTTCTCACTGTTGATGATATTTTATTAACATAGCTTTTTATAAAATCTTCTCGTTCTTTCTTAAAATCTCCTGCATCAACTATTATGTTCATCCCAAGGTCACCACGAACAGTAGCTTTTATAACTATGTGCTGTAGTGAATCCAAAAGACGTCCCTTTGAATCAGTGAATACGTTTACATCTTCCCCAGCAAGAACATACCTTACAGCTTCGTCCTCTACTGTCTCTGAAACAGACAAAGAAAAACCTGATTCTTTTATTATGGATTCTAGTAGTTGTTTTATCTTTTGTCTTGTCTCTGCATGTTCTGGAGTAAACTCCTTCTTTTTAGCTTTTATACGAATATCTCTTTTACCTGTTATTACCGTCAAAAATTTTGGTGGCATTAATTCATATTCTATGTGGTTACAATTAAAATAGTCTCTGGCCTTTTCTTTGGCTTCTTCAAGTGTGTTACCTACAAACTCTCTGTAATCTTCCATTTTTTGAAATTCCTCCAGAATATTATTTCTTAGCTTCTAATATCTTGTTCGTAGCTATCTGCTGTACAATACCAAGAAGTGTACTGAACATAATGTAAAGGGTTAGCCCGCTTGGCAGATTAAGCATTAAAACAGTAAAGATAACTGGCATCATATATAGCATTATTTTTGCTTGTGTTGGATCCATCGTCGGATTTGGTGTCATCTTTTGTTGTACGAACATCATCCCACCCATTAAAAGAGGAAGTATATAATAGTGGTCCTTCATAGAAAGGTCTGTTATCCAGAACATGAAAGGAGATCTATAAAGCTCAACAGAGTTAGCCAAAACCTTATAAAGAGCAATGAAGACTGGCAACTGTATAAGTATTGGCAAACATCCACTCATAGGGTTCATCTTGTGTGTTTTCATAAAACTTAACATTTCCCTATTAAGCTTTTCTTTGTCGTCTTTATATTTTTCTTGTAAAGATTTTAAATGTGGTTGGAGCTCTTGCATTCTCTTCATTGATTTCATTGCCTTGTGTTGTAATGGGAACATCAGGAGTCTAACAAGTAGTGTGAGTATTAATATGGCGACACCATAATTAGCGATAATACTATAGAAGAACTTCATAAGCTCAAGCATCGGGACTGAAATAAAAGAAAGCCAACCGTAATCTATTGCCTCTGAAAGTGTTGGGTCTACTTTTCTCATGTATGTAACGTCTTTTGGCCCAACAAAAAGTTTCAAATTACTTACAGGACCTGTTTCTTTTATACTAACTGATGTTGAACAAAGTCTTTCGTTCTGTATACAAGTAGAAGAAACATCTGACATTGTCTTTCCGTCGCTCAATATAGCCAACATAAAATATCTGTCAGAAATAGCCGCCCACTTAAAAGTATTGGTAAAATATATAACACCCTTTTCCAATATATCCTTAAGCTCTGTCCTTTCTACCTTATCCTGCAACACAGAGTATAAAAGGACTTCTTTTTTTCTCTTATCAGGGTCTTCAGAAAGACCATAGTGTTCGTCGCTAACGTCAGAAACTTTTGAATAAACCCTAAATTGTAGGGCTTCTTTTGAAGACCTTTTTACTGAAAGAGAGATAACATATGAATCCTTGTCCAAAACATAACTAACTTCTGTCCCTTTGTCGTCGTAGAAAGACACTTCATTAGGGTTGTTCTGTCTTGCCTTCATGTTAATATTATCAAGTCCAGAAATATGAACAGCTCCTGTTGTCTCAACATCAGACCCAAAGAATCGTATAAAATTCTTGTGTTCGTCTTTATAGTCCTTGAACACAACCTGGCTAATTGTTGCTCCTTTAGAATTTACTCCTACCTTTATATAAGGGTTCTCTATGAAATACGTTTGGCCACCCTGCATTTTAGTAATCTTAACTTTTGGAGTTTCTTTTATTGGGCTGCTTTCTGCTACCTGTACTTGTTCTTTTGTTTGGGTTTCTTGAACAGGGGTTTTATTCTTTTTATTATTAAATAAGAAAGGCCACCCTATAAGAACCAACATGCTTAGGGCAAGAGCAAGGAACATCTTTTTTTCCATGTTTATCACACTCCTATATCAAGGGATCATGTCCACCATCATTTAAAGGTGAACATCTTAATAATCTTTTTAACAGCAACCATGAGCCTGTCATAGAGCCATATTTCTTTAGTGCCTGGACACCATACTCAGAACAAGTAGGATAGAATCTGCAATTATTCCCAAAAAGTGGAGACAAAGAGACTTTGTAAATCTTTATCAACACCACCATGATGCTTGATATTGCTTTATCTAATTTTTTCAGCAAGACAATCGACAATTCTTTCAAGCTCATCCCTCATATCTTGATCGAAACCAGAAAACTTTATCCCTTTCTTTGATATAAGACATAGGGATAGTTTTTCTTTTCTTTCTTCATCAAGAACAGGATCTATTTTATGTAAGATAAGTTCTCTAAAAACCCTTTTTATCCTGTTCCTAAGCACAGGGTTTGCACTCTTTGCACTTATCGCAAAGAAAACCCCATAGCTTTTTTCATTAAAAGCCCAAGCAATTACAAAGCGTTTAGATACCACTCTTTCGAGAAGACTACTTTCTCTTTTGAGGGTTCTTTCTTTTTTTCTATTACTTACCACTTACTTTCAAAGATATACGCTTTCTGCCCTTAGCTCTTCTTTTCTTTAAAACTTTCTTCCCTCCGGTAGTTTCCATCCTTGTAAGAAACCCGTGGGTCCTTTTTTTGCTTTTCTTGTGTGGCTGATACGTTCTTTTCATAAATATATCTCCCGAGACTAATATGCATTAAATTAAGCCATAGATAATATTCATTTTTAACTTGTGTCAACCACAAAAAATATGGTTTTTTGCTTCTTGCTAATTAGACCTATCTTTGCTATTAAAACTAAGCTCTACCTATAAATTGAACAGAGGGCATCCTATAAATGACACTTGAAGGCATCCATTTTTGGCCAGAGGTTCTGAATGCATTAAGTTTAAAGACAGGAAACCCTATCTTTAAACAGTGGATAAACATAACTTCTGCTAAATATGACCCCTCAGGAAAGGTGGTAACTATAGATGTTCCTAACGTTCTTGTTAAGGACCAGTTATCAAAGGTCCTCGTTGATATATCAGAGATAATGGACCAGATCATGTTCTGCAGGACCAGCCTTGATATATGTATAAAAAAGAACGAAGAACAACAGCCTCTAACAATAAGTCCTAGACCAATAATAGAAGCCAGACCAAAAGCTAAAAATCAAAGCAACTTTATTCCTAGGTTCACTTTTGAAAATTTCATAGTCGGTAGCAATAACCAGTTCGCATATGCTTCTTGCTTGTCCGTTGCCGCAAGACCTTCAAAATCATACAATCCTTTGTTCATATTTGGGCATTCTGGATTGGGTAAAACTCACCTGCTACACGCCATCGGTAATTATATATGTCAGTACTCGCCAAGCATAAGCGTCCTGTATACTAATGGAGAAAAATTCCTTAATGAATATGTAAAAGCCATAAGAGCATACTCTATTGATACTTTTAGGAAAAAATTCAGGGAAGATTATGAGGTGATTCTTATAGATGACATTCAGTTCATAGCTGGAATAGAAGGAAAAGGAAAATTCCAAGAAGAGTTCTTTCATACTATCGCGTATCTTCAGGACCACAACAAACAGGTCGTAATAGCTTCTGATAAATTCCCAGATGAAATAGAGGGGCTTGATACCAGATTAAGGACTCGTTTTTCTTCTGGTCTTATTTGTGACATAAAAATACCAGAGCTTGAAACAAGAATTGCAATTGTTACAACCAAAGCAAAGTCTGCCAATATTCCCATATCTCCAAAAGCAGCTATAAGGATAGCAGAGCTTTTTACTGGTAGCATAAGAGAACTCGAAGGTGCCGTAACAAGCATAGGTGCTTTTTCCTCTTTTGCTAACACAGAGGTAACCCCAGATTTCATAGATGAGATATATTATGATAAGAAGCTTAATATAAAGGAAAAAACAAGTATCGATATAAACAGAATAATAAAAATGGTTGCCTCTCACTATCAAGTAAATACTTCTGATATATACGGAAATGACAGAAAAAAAGAATTAATACTGCCAAGGCATGTATCTATATATATAGCAAAACAACTTACTAATAAGCCTCTTACAGAACTTGCCAGAATATTCAAAAGAAAGAACCACTCAACAATACTACATGCTTACGAAAAGATAGAAGACCTTAAAAAAACAGATCCACTCCTTAAAAAAGACATAGATCATATAATTAATGAATTAAAGAACTCTTAAACATTGTACTGTTTAAAACACACCTAATACTTAAATAGATAAATTTAAGAACAATCCATAATATAGATATCAACAGGGCAATGTTTATAAAAAAATAAATGTTTTCATATATATTTAGTACTTATCAACAAAAGCACAGTCCTATAATACTTATATAAGTCTAAAATTAAATAAAGAATATTATTAAATTTTATGTGTGACGCTAAAACTTATTATTTCATTGATTGAAAAAAATGATTTAGTATGGCATTAAATCATAGCGGTTCAACTTAATGGAGGGGTTATGAAGTTTACAGCTAAAAAAGACGATCTTGTTAGAGAGCTAGGTAAGATACAGGGTGTTAGTGAAAGACGACAAACAATGATGATATTGTCTAACACACTAATAAGTGCAGAGAGTGGAAAGGTTAGTTTTTTAGCTACTAATATGGAAACAGGTATACAAACTAACTTTGATGCCGACGTTATAGAAAAAGGAAAGACCACAGCAAATACAAGAAATCTCTATGAGATAGTAAAGAGAATAAACTCAGATATAATTGAATTCGATACTGACGAGAATAATCTAAAAATAAGTGGTGCAAGAGCAGAAGCAAAGATACCAACTATTGCTGCAGCAGACTTTCCAAAAATGAATATACCAGAAAAGAAGAACTCAACTGTTCTTGAAACATCTAAACTAGCCGATATGTTGGATAGAGTTATTTTTTGTTCATCGACGGATGAAACAAAATATAATTTAAACAGTGTTTATATAGATAATGGAGCTAATAAGGGATGGTTAAGAGCTGTTTCTACAGATGGACACAGACTTGGTGTTTCTGAACAGGCTATATGCGCTTTAGAGGATATTGGAGTTTCTAAAGGTATTTTACTTCCAAGAAGAGGTGCTACTGAATTAAGAAAAATAATAGACACAACTGACAAAGTTAGTTTGATGTATGACGCTGGATATATTTATATGTATGCAGATAATACAGTTGTGTTCGCAAAAGAAATGGAATTGGATTATCCTGACTATACAAGAGTTATACCAAGCAAGAACGACAAAACTTTCAGAGTTAAAAGACAGGACATGTTAACAGCACTGGATTTTGTTTCTTTAGTATCTAATGTTAAATCAAAGACAGTTTCTTTATCTTTGAGCGACGGGGCTTTAATACTTAGCTCAAGATCACCAGAGAATGGAGAAACAGTTCAAGAGATAGAAGTAGATTATTCAAAGGACCAAATAGAGATAAGATTTAATTCAAGATATTTGATGGATATATTGGCTACCAGCAAAGAAGACATACTAGTGTTTGAAGTTGGTGATCCACTTAGTCCAGTACTTATAAAACCAGACTCAGCAGAATCAAATAATAATCTTTATGTAGTAATGCCGATGAGGTTATAGTCCGAGTGTGGCAGAATTAAGATCTTTAAGGATACAGGATTTTAGAAACATAGAAGAGGCTGAATTAGATATAAGAGCCCCTTTTGTGTGTTTCTATGGAGATAACGCCCAAGGAAAGACCAATATCTTAGAGGCGATATATCTTACTGCTAATTTAAGATCGTTTAGGAGCGGTAACCATTCAGAATGGATAAGGTCTGGATCTAAGTACTCTCATGTTAGCGCTCTTATAGAAGATGAGATTAGTGCATATAAAATAGGGTATCATCTTAGCAGGAACGAAAGACGTTATTTTATAGACACCAATAAAACAGCAGGTCTTAAAGATATTATTACAAGGATAAGGATCATATCTTATGGTCCAACCTCACACGAGCTTGTTCTGGGTGACGACGGAGAAAGAAGAAGGTTTATTGACAGGGTGGTGTATTCAATAGATCAAAAACATCTTGATGATCTTGTTATATACAATAAGGCCTTAAAGAGCAGAAATGCATCAATTAAACAGAATGAACAATATCATATTTGGGACCATATAATTGCAAAACACGGCTCTAGGATAGTTAAAAAGAGAATAGAGTCAACGAACATGATACGAGAATATCTTGTTAACACCTTTGGTGAATTCTTTA
>JAKIZQ010000029.1:6777-10442 GCA_022707945.1 Bdellovibrionales bacterium | reverse complement strand
TTTTGCATAATCTGGTTGTATCTCTAAAAAATCACCATTATCCATTACACTCTTGATTACAGCGCTCATGGAGTAGGGTTGATTGCTACTTGTTGGGATTACATTATCTAATTCTTTACATTCTCTAGTAACGTCGTCGTCTGTTTCTATTGGTTGTGGCTCTTCTATATTGTGTTGAGGTAAATATGATAAAAGTTCTCTTAGTTTGTCAAAACACTCGTATTCATCTTTTGCCACAAGGTGAGCAACTCCACTTTTTGTAGCATGAACTATGTGTCCGCCTAGTTCGTCAAAAGTAAGGTCTTCATTTGTTACTTCTTTTACAACGTTTGGACCAGTTACGAACATGTTAGCGTTCTGGGTCATGATAGTGAAATCTGTTATTGCAGGAGAATAAACTGCGCCACCTGCACATGGTCCCAATATCAAAGATATCTGTGGTATTACTCCGCTGGCCAAGGTGTTTCTGTAGAATATGGAGGCGTAACCTGCAAGGGACGCAACTCCTTCTTGAATCCTAGCTCCACCAGAATCGTTAAGCCCTATGAAAGGTGCTCCGTTCTGAAGCGCAAGGTCTTGTAGTCTGTTTATTTTTAGTGCGTGCATTTCTCCAAGACTACCACCCATAACTGCAAAATCTTGTGCATACACATATACTAGACGCCCATTTATCATTCCATAGCCAGTTATAATCCCATCACCATAGGCTTTTTTGTCATCAAGCCCAAAATCAGAAAAACGGCTCATGGTCCAAGAGTTGATCTCTGTAAAGGTTCCTTTGTCTAAAAGAGCCTCAAGTCTTTCTCTGGCAGTTAGCTTTCCGGACTTGTGAAGTTTATCTACTAGCTTTTTGTCTGCCTGATTCTTTGTTTTGTTTCTTTCTTTCTTTAAAATATCAATTTTTCCAACAGTATCCAACATCAAAGACCTCCTGTTAAACGGGGGGCATTATTTAAAGTTTTAGCATGATAAAATTGAAAATGTTGATAGATTAAAAGTAGTTTATGGTGCGGTGTGCCAAAGGCCTATATACTTAAAACCCTAGTTCTTTCCAGCACATATCGCTTCTTATGCCAAAACGGGTTATGGCAAAGTCGTACTTTGTAGGGTCTTTTGGTGAGATTTTCCTAAAACCTTCAGTGATCTCAATGGCTGTGCGCATGTCTGCGTTCTTCCTTTTTGTCCATTTTGCACAGGAGCCAAAACGATACATATGTGTATCCAGTGGTATTATCAATTTGTCTGTTCCTATCTTGTTCCAGACACCAAGGTCAACATCATCTTTTCTTATCATCCACTTAAGATAAAGATTTATTCTTTTGCATGCACTGTTTTTTTCTGGATCTGGCAATAGGCTATTAGAAGTTTTACCCATTATTTTTTTCATTTCATTAGAAAAGAATTTTAATGAGGGAATAATATTTGGGTCACTTGTTTTATATTTTTCTAGAAAAGAATTTTGTATACTCCCATAATTTTTTAATATCGATTTTGTTGCAATTAAAAATGAAACTAATTCTTCTCCTGTAGTGAATCGATGTTTGAATTTAATGAACTCATCCTCTAAAGATTTTTTATCAGAATTTATAAGATATTCATATGGGTTTTTTCCCATTTTACTCAGGACGTTGTTAACACTTTTTATTATTTGAGCCACTCTTCCATATGCTAAAGAAGATGCTATTAATCCAACCAACTCTATATTTTTTTGTTCTTTGTAATTATATAGAAAAACAAGCGGGTCTGGATCTACCAGTTCCCGCTTGTTATATTTTGAATATATATCTTCTAGCTTTTCCTTAAGATCTACGACCATGAGTTAATCAACTGGTGAGAATTGATCTTTTCCAACTGCACACAATGGGCAAACCCAAGTTTCTGGTACTTTTTCCCATGGAGTTCCCGGTGTAACACCATTATCTGGGTCGCCTTCTTCTGGAACGTATTCGTATCCACAAACGTTACAAATGTACTTTTTCATAGAACCTCCTTTTACTTATAGGTAGGCGCTGTTTTTGGCGCCTTGCCTTTTAACTCTTTTTGATAATATTCATAGGTAAGTAGTTCTCCGTCTTTTATAACCTCTGAACTTATTACTTCACCTACGAATATACTGTGAGTTCCAACATCCTGTATGGATGTTACTTTTGTTTCCATTATGGATAAAGCGTGATCTGTTATTAGACGTAAACCACTTGTCCCTGTTTTGTAGTTAACGTCCTTAAATTTATCTATATCACGACCAGATCTAAAACCCCATGGTCCCATGAATATCATCGGTGTTTGTTTTTCTAATATAGAAACTCCAAACTTTTTGGTTTTCATGATGTATTCATAAGTAAGGTTCTCTTTGTTTATACATACGGCTATCTGAGGAGGGGTGTTAGTGACTTGAAAAGCTGTGTTTACTATCTGGCCATTATGCTTTTCTCCGTCGGTAGCAGTTACTATATAAAGACCATAGCTTATATCCCATAATGCTTTTTTATCGCTCATATTCTAAACTATGCTCCTGTGGTTGGATTTATTGTTCCAGTAGCATCATTAAAAACTCTGGCACCCAATTCTTTGTCCAACATAAAAAGTCCGTTCTTGGAATCACCTACTCTTTCAAGTTGGCCAAGTATTAGTTGGGCATTAGCTTCTTCTTCAACTTGTTCAGCAACGTACCATTGTAATAAGTTGTTGCTGGCATGATCTTTTTCCTGAATACTTACGTCCACGATGTTATTTATCAGTGCTGTAACGTGTTGTTCATGCTTGTATATTTCTTCAAAAACATGTAACGGTGATTTCCATTCAACAGGGGGTTCTTTTATTGTAGTTAGTTTTACATTACCCCCACGTTCATTAACGTAGTTAAAGAATTTTAGTGCATGAGTTGTTTCTTCCAAATATTGCACATATGTCCATTTTGCAAAACCGGGTAAGTTTAATCTTTCGAGGTATGCAGACATAGATAGATACAGGAACGCAGAATAGAATTCTGCATTTATTTGTTCATTCATTAGTTTTTCGACTTTATTATTTAACATTTTATTCCTCCTTGGCCCATAAACCATGTAGGTTACAATATTCACGGGCTGTTATTTTTCCGGTCTTTAGTTCAAACACAGCTTTTGGTTCTTGACCTGGTTTTAAGAACTCCCTGTATGATTTGTTACCAGAATTTATTTGTATCCATTCTATGTAGTGTTTGTCTTCCATAGGGTGAGCAACACTACCTATTGTCACATTATAAACTCCGTCTTTTTTGTCTATCTCTGGAACGTGTTTTTCTTTTGAAGCATCAACAGTACCAGCGATCATGTTCTTCATTGGCTGATTACAGCAAACAAGTTCTCCCGCTCCTGTGTGTACTACCTCTATTATGTTGCCACAAAGTTCACATTTATATATTTCAAGTAGTTTAGTCATTTTTTACCTCCTTTATTTTTACCAGTTCCTGGCTGTAATTTCAAAATGTGCCTGTGGGTGTGCACACGCTGGACAAGCCGCTAGTGCTTCTTTTCCACTATGTTGATATCCACAATTTCTGCACGTCCAAGTTGTTTCATTTCCTCTTTTAAACACTCTTCCTTCTTTTATGTTCGTAGCAAAAGCCTTGTATCTTTCTTCGTGCCATTTTTCTGCTATAGCGATGTTGTCAAAGATCTTCGCTATAG
>JAKIZQ010000029.1:0-6720 GCA_022707945.1 Bdellovibrionales bacterium | reverse complement strand
ACCTTCTTCTCTGGCTACTTTTGCAAACTCTGGATACATTGTGGAATGTTCATAATTTTCTCCCTCTGCAGCATGTAAAAGATTCTCTACCGTGGTAGCTATTGTTCCAGCAGGGAAAGTGCCAGAAATCTCTACTTCTCCACCCTCGAGTAATTTATACAACCTTTTAGCATGTTCCTTTTCTTGATTAGCAGTTTCTTCAAAAATTGCAGATATCTGAACATATCCTTCATCCTTTGCTTTTTTTGAATAGTATGTGTACCTGTTCCTTGCCTGTGATTCACCAGCAAAAGCTGTTAGGATGTTTCGTTCTGTCCTGCTTCCTTTTAATTTAGACATTTTTTTCCCTCCTTTTTTTTGTTTTTGCGCATGAACTGCATAGGCCGTTTATCTCTATTTTGTAGCCTTGCAGTTTATATCCTAATTTTTCTATTTCAACCTTATTTATTGGGACGCTGAAGAAAATATCATGTATTTTACCACACGATATGCATCTAATGTGACTATGAGAGCTAAGATCTCCATCATATTTAGCCGGTTTTGTGTTTATTTTACCTATTAAACCTTGTTCATAAAAACTCTCAAGGTTTCTGTAAATAGTACAAAGTCCGATATTGTTGTCTTTTTTCTTTAATATTTTATGAAACTCTTCTGCAGTAGGATGAGTTTTTAGTTTTCTTAATTCACTTAATATTAACTCTCTTTGTTTTGTATTCTTCATTTTTTTATCCTAATTGAAAATGATTTTCATTATCATTTAATACATTATTCTGGAGTGGTCAATAATTATTTTTTTATTTTATTTTTATGATATATGGTAGGTATGAATACATTAAAAGGTTCACAAAAAAAGTATCTAAGAGGATTGGCACATAGCCTTAAACCCCTTATTATAATAGGACATGAGGGTATTACCAGCTCTGTTATAAAATTCATGGAAAAAGTACTATATGATCATGAGCTTATTAAGGTAAGGTTTAATAAACTAAAAGAAGAAAGAAAACAGCTTATAGAAGAGTTGGCAGAAGCTACAAGTAGCGAAGTAGTAGGGAGAATAGGGAATATTGCAATATTTTATAAAATGAACCCAGAAGAAGATAAAAGAAAGATCAAAGTTTGTAATTAGTTGATAGTAGTCCTGTTAATGAATATCTGTTTAAATTAACGATCCTTGACGAATTATCATATATTTGAGCTGTTCCAGCTCCTTTTGAATATACCATTCCAACTGTAAATGATGTTGATTCATTATGTATTGAATATCCAGTTGAAATTCCCCACATGTCTATGTGTTCTAATCCTTTAGTGTTATCGTTAGGCATAGGAGCTGCGGTATTATTTGTGAAATATCCAAGTCTAACTACGTTCTTCTTGTTTATTGCATATTCTACAGCAAAAGAGAAATTCAATACGCTATCATAACCGTATGGGGCAAACTCATTAATTCCTGGATCTGTGTAAAGATTGACGTCAAAAGTGAAAATTGTATCTGAAAATGGCAGTAATGCCATACCAATTCCTAATTCAAAAGGAGTGCTTCTTTGTACCTTGGAATCATTTTTAGAATAAACAAGATCAGAGGAATTTCTTTCTTTTATTTGTGACATTGAATCCCATCTTGATTCTATTATGAAGATCTTGCTTATGGTTAAACCAAAGTTTACTTTTTCGTGTGGCGCCCATCTTACGCCTATTTTTGGATATATTCCCTTTTCTCCCCAACTACTATTATAAAAAGAGCCAACAAAAGTATTATCCTCGTACATTAATGTCTGGTTGTTTCCCATTCTGTATTTTCTATGAAAGTAGTTGAGGGTAGCCCCAACAGCTAGACTAGGATTAAACTCATATGCATAGGTTATTCCAGAAATGGTAGTTGAATCCTCTTCGTGTCTATTAAGGGTGTATCTTTTAATTGCCTCCATTCCTCCACTGGCAGGAAGATCGTCTATTTCTTGATCCTGATGTTGAACAAAAGAATCTGGTACTACTACAGAAAGGCCAAAACTGTGTTTACCGTGGTTTTTTATTACACCAAAAAAGTTTGGTAGTAGTTCCGCACTATTTCTTTTCCAATCATAACCACGAATTGCGTCATCATATTTTGAATGTTGTATGTGGTATGCATTAACACTACCAGAAAGGTTAGTACCGACGGTGTAACTTATTCCAGCTGGATTATAATAGCACCCAGAACTATCGTCAGATAAACCAATAAATGCCCCCGCCATGTTTGCAGCTCTGTCACCGACGAGAATGTTCTTGTAATGAGTTGTATCTGCTTTTAGTATGCTTGGTAGTACAATCACTATCGTTAAGATAATAATTTTTATTTTGTTTTTCATGTTAACGCTTCTATTACAAAAAACTTTTTGTTTGAATAGGAATTTAAAGGTGATAGAAGCTTTTTTCTTATGGGAGAGTTTTTTTCAATACTATGTTCTGTCTTTTGGGCTGGGGCCATAATATTTTATAGGCTTGCGGGAGAGAAATTTCCTCCAAAACTGCTTAACCTTTATAAAAACCTTATTTCGACCTCTTTATTCGTTATAGTTTGTTTGTTTGCTGGAGAAAAATTAGTTCCAAATGGTTTTGAGTGGATAGATCTTGTACTGCTTGGGATCAGCGGTTTTTTAGGCATAACTTTATCTGACACCTTTCTTTTTATGAGTATTAATAGAATAGGCGCTTCTTTAGTTGGTATTATAGAAGCTGTATACCTTCCTTTTGTGTTCATTCTCTCGGCTGTCTTTTTTGGAGAGAATATAGAGTATAAAGTATATGTTGGCGCATCCCTTATTGTTTTTGCTATTGTTATATCCTCTATTGATCTTGAACAGAGTAAACATTTACCATTTAAAAATTTAGTCTCTGGAATAATATATGGTATGTTAGCCATGTTCTTTACTGCTTTTAGTATAGTGATGATAAAAAAACCATTTATTGTAGGGTACTCGGTCCTAGAAAAATATCCTGCTCTTTGGTCTACTACAGCAAGAATGGCTTTGGCCCTTTGTTTTTTAATTCTTATGTACTTTTTTAGTTCAGAAAAGAATTTTTTTGGAAGGATGAAACAAAGATCTTTTTGGCATTATGTGGTGCCGGGCTCCGTATCTGGCGGTTTTCTTTCTATGGGCATATGGATAATAGGGATGAAGTTAATAACAAGTGTTAGCGTTGGAGCTGTGCTTAATCAACTCGCTGTAGTGTTTATAATAGTTTTTGCTGCACTCTTTCTTAGAGAAAGAATAACCATAAAAAAAGCTTTTTCTTTAATTTTGGCTGTTATTGGTGGCTTGATAGTTATTCTGTGATCATTTAATTTATATTAATTATTCTTTTGTTGCTGAGCTCGTATCATGTCGAGTATTTTACTTTTTAATTCATCAGAAGCTTGAGGTGGTGCTGCAGACAGATCTTCCTCTGGTTCTGGGCTGCTTGCGGTATTAGTAGAAGCTGGAGCTGCTTTTTGATAAGAAAGGGATCCTCCTTCTACATTCTTTAACTTTACTTTTCCTGCTTGCCCAGAATCCTGAAAACTCCATTTATATGCTGTAGTAGCACTCTCTCCATTGCTGTTTTGAGTTTGTTCGTATTGAACCTTGCTTAGATCTTGTGCTTCTTTTTGGTTTTTTATTTGTGAAGCATACTTATACGCACGAACCTCTTTTTCTCCATTAGCGTTATAATAGGTTTCATAGGAAACAGCATCGGCAATATTATTTTTCTTTGTGTCTTGATTGTTTATTCCAGCGTCTACACTAGTATTTTTGTCTGAGGTAGACGACCTTTTCACAGAGCTAAGTTGTGCATTAAGTGTATTATTCAGGATAAAAAGACTTACAACTATAAAAAAAATAAACCTAAACATAAATAAATTATAGCAAGATTTATTTTAAAAGTCAACATTAAAATCAGCTTAGCTAGACGGAGCTTTAAGCCTGTGTTATATCGAGATAATTATGAAAGACAAAGATGCTTTAAAACTGCATGAAGAAATGAAAGGGAAAATGTTTGTGGGAGAAAAGATCCCACTGAACTTTGATAATCTTAGTTTGTTATATACTCCCGGAGTTGCAGAACCCTGTCTTGATATAGCAAAACAAAAAGAGAGAGCTTATGATCTTACTTGGAAATGGAACAGCGTTGCTGTAATAAGTGATGGAAGCAGGGTGCTTGGGCTTGGAGATATAGGACCACTGGCTTCACTACCTTTATTAGAAGGTAAAGCAATGATCTTTTCAAAATTTGGTGGAATAGATGCTGTTCCGCTTGCCATATCTCAGATGAGTGTTGATGAAACGGTTTCTGTTATAAAGGCTCTAAGGTATAGTTTTGGTGCAATAAACTTAGAAGATATTTCTATTCCTCGTTGTTTTGATATTCTTGATAGGTTAATAGAGGAGCTTGATGTACCCGTTTGGCACGATGATCAACAGGGTACAGCAACCATAATAGTTGCAGGATTGATTAATGCCCTAGAGATAGTTGGTAAAAAATTAAATTCTGTAAAAATAGTTTTGCTTGGAGCAGGGGCCGCAAACTCCTCTGTGTATAGATTACTAAGACATGCAGGGCTGGATGCAAAACAATTTTATGTTTTTGATAAGGACGGTATATTAGGTTCCCACAGAAAAGATCTTATGGATGTAAAGGTTTTTAAGAACATTTGTGATGAGACAAATCCCAAGGGTGTTAATGTTTTAATTGAAGATGCTGTTAAAGGTTCAGATGTTATAATTGCTTTGTCTAAACCCGGCCCAAACGTAATTAAACCTGAATGGATAAAGTCTATGAACAAAGATGCAATAGTATTTGCATGTGCAAACCCTACTCCAGAGATAGATCCTAAACTTGCTTTAGATAGTGGTGCAAAAATAGTTGGTACAGGAAGAAGTGATTATCCAAATCAACTGAACAACGCCTTGGTGTTTCCAGGGATGATGAGGGGTGCTTTGGATGTTAGGGCAAAAAAGATAAGTTGGGGTATGGCCTTTGCCGTCTCAAAAGAGATAGCACTTATTGCAAAAGAAAAAGGACTTAGACCAGACTTTATAGTACCACGACTTGATGAACCAGAACTTCATTTTAGAGTTGCAAAAGCCACAGCCTTTAAGGCTATAGAAGAAGGTCTTACAGATGTAAAACTAACAGAAGATAAGGTCCAAAAACTTATAAGAGATCATCTAAACAAAGTTATTTAACAAATAAAGTTACTATATTACTTTTTGCTGTTTGATCAGCATTTGTGACTGTAAAAAAGTATCTACTACCGTTGAGTTCTAATTTTACAGAGTCTATTATGTATGAACAGTTATTTTGATCAGGTATTAATTTAAACTCATCAGAACCTGCTACGGCCATGTACCATGAACACTTCCAGTCAAAGTCATAGTTGAGCCCACTTATTGCGGTTGAACAACCAGCCTTATCACCAACATAAAGGAACATGTCTCCACTATATATGACAGGTGATAGTGATATTTTTTCTGGTTCTGGTTGTGGTACTACAGGTTCTTCAATCGGTTTTTCTACAACCTCTTGTTTTGTGCATTCTGGCTCTACTTTTAAGCTGTTCAAGAATAAGTTTATTGCTTCTTCTTTAGAATATGCAGCTATTTATTCTAGCTCAACACTATATTTTTTTTGGTTAGAGATTGTTTCACAGGATTGAGTACAAGCAGGTATTATTAATTTTGCTTTTACTGCAGCATAACATTCTTCGTATTTTAAGTCTGGAACTGCTGGTTTTGGACCACAGTTCTCTTCTATTACGAAAGGTAATTTCTTATACGCTTCATCACAAGTTGCCTGATCTACGTATTTACAGTTGTTAGTTACTTCTTCTGTACATTTTAAATTTACTTTATTAAAAGGTACGGCATCTTTATTACATTCTTCTGCTACTATTTTTGTAGTAGCACATGCTTTATCTACATCTGCTAACATTTTCGAATTTAGTAATTCTATACATTTTTTTATTTCTTCATCAGATTTTAACATTTTACATTCTGCATAGTTTTTTTCATAAATTGTTTTCATTTCTTTGCATTTTACTTCATCTATAATAACTTCTTTTGTGACCTCTTTACAAACTTCTTCTGCAATAGTGTAACATTTTCCTTCAACTCTGATCTCTTCACATTTTTGTTGAGCAAAATCTTGCTCCATTAACCATTTAAGATTCTCTGCAAAACATTTTTCTCTTGCTATTGGATCTTTTTCTAGATCGCATTTTTTTGCTATTTCATCTTTAGCTTGTACATATTTACTTTCATCGACAAATGTACATTTTTTTTCTATTGCTCCATTATCGCATGATACTTCTATTGCTGGTTCTACAGTGAATATTGAACAATTTGTTTCGCAACTATTCTTGCATTCGTCTACATTGATCTTGTCGCATATATCATTACAAGCTACCAAGCATTGTTCATGTTCAGTTAAGGAGCTGTAATCTATTTTTTCATCGATGTTTCCTTCTTCATAAGCGTCTATCATCCTTCTGATATCGCTATCCAATAACGAACAATTAGAGATAGAAAATAAAAATAGAACTACTAGGCCCAATTTGATTATCTTCATTTTTTTTCTCCTTTTAACTATTGCATTATATCATGGAGTGTTTGTTAAATCAAGAAGTTGTTTGGGTTACATACATATGAGACTCTAACCCCTTATTTAATATATTACTTATCGGCGAGACGTTCCCTAAGCTGT
>JAKIZQ010000028.1 GCA_022707945.1 Bdellovibrionales bacterium | reverse complement strand
TAAAAAAATTTAATTGTTCGTGTATGAATGATTTACTAACACCGCCGTTCTTATTCATGGGATATCTATCGATATAATAAGAGTGCTCATAACCATTATTCTTATATATCACTTTGTAATATTGATCAGAGGCCTTCTCTAGTCTAATTTTATATGGCTCCACACTAAAAAGATAAACCATAGTATCTAGCTCTTCATAAACAGCTTTAACGTATTTTGCTAAACGAATAAATTTATCTTTATATGGACTATCAAAATTATTTATCTGATCTTTTATCTCTTTTATGTTCAATATAATTTCGAAATTGAAATCTTCATCACCAATTTTTAAACCAGAGATAACTCCTGAGTAATAATCTTTAATATCAGGCACAGACAAGTCGGACGAGTAAGAGAACAAGAAAGTTGAGTTTATGAAGAACAACAAGAACAGTAAGGAACGCGTCATACAGCCCCCTGTTGATCTATTGGATAATGCCACATTTTTGGCATACTGTCATATATAAAAGTTGTTTGATTAAAAGTCTTTGATTTTATATAGTTAATTCACTCTATAGTTAAAGTCATAAAATCATTAAGCTCTTATGGCATAGTAAAAAGAAGTATTTCATGGCAAAATCTTATACAGCATGGAAAGAATAAAGCTAACAGACACAAAAAAAAGCTATAAACCTAGGCACCCTATTGTAGCGATAATGATCTACATCTCTTTATTCCTATTCTTGCTTCTATCAACTGAATATCTCTTTATAAGGAAGAACATATTAAAGAATGTTAATCCAGTAACAAAAATGCAAGAACAATATAAAGAAAAAAAATATATTAGCGTTATAGAAACAGGAAACGAAATATTAAAAAAACATCCAAGATCCGTAATCGTTAGACGTTATCTTTGGAAAAGTTATCTTTATACCAAACAGTTCGGTGATGCTTTAAAGACAATAAAGGAAATGGAAGGAAGTGTACTTAATAACATAGAGATACACCTTGCTTACTGCACTACTTTTAGAGTTATCGGTCAGTATGAAAAAATGGACTACTATTGTTCAAAGGCTTTAGAGATAAAGCCAAACAATGAAATAGCAAACGAACAAATAATACAGTCTCTTATAGATAGGAAAAAATACAATGAGGCGGCTGAATACATAAACAGGATATCAGACACACAGACCAATGATCTTAAGAAAATGCTGTTAAAGGCCAATATAGAAGCACTTAAAGGCAAATTCCCTAACAGTGTAAGCATACTAGAACAAGCAAGACAGCTTTATCCAGAAGTACCAATCCTTTACTATTACCTAGGTGAGAATTATTTCATGATGGGTGATTATATAAAAGCTGCAGGATATCTTGAAGAATTTACTGACAGCGTATATAAGAAAGAAGTAGATACAGAGATCCTTGAGGCAGCATACACTAATTTGGCGTTAAGTTATGAAAAGGCCAAAATGTTCTCTAATGCCTTTAGGGCCTACAAGAATGCAGCTTGTTTCTCAATAAAGATGAGCAAAACCAACGAAGCTGTAAGATTAATGAATAAAGCCATAACTGTAACGTATGCGGGATATACTGGTTTTGTATCTCAAACTGATTTTAAGAAAAAGTTCAAAAAATTAGAAACAGAGTTAGAAAATAGTTGTGGTGGCAAGATATTCACACAGGGAGGATAAACATTTAATATGAAAGACATAATAGAAAAATTATTAGTAAAGCTGGGAGAAGACCCAAAAAGAGAAGGACTAGCAAGAACACCTGAACGAGTAGAAAAAAGTTTAAAATTCCTAACTCAAGGATACGAGCAAGATCCAGTAAAAACTATATCAAGCGCTATATTTGAAGAAAAATACGACGATATGATCATAGTAAGGGACATAGAGATATTCAGCATGTGTGAACATCATATGTTGCCATTCTTTGGTCGCTGTCATGTTGCATACATACCCAACGGAAAAATAGTTGGTCTAAGTAAAATACCAAGGATGGTTGATATCTTTGCAAAAAGATTACAGGTACAAGAACGTCTTACGCATCAAATAGCACACACTCTTTATGATACAATAAAACCACGTGGAGTTGGTGTTGTGATAGAGGCTAAACACATGTGCATGGTAATGCGTGGAGTAGAAAAACAGAATTCATATGCAACAACTTCGTCTATGTTAGGTGTGTTAAGGAAAAGTCTTTCTACGAGAGAAGAATTCTTGAGACTGGTACAAAAAAGCTCGTTCTGATCATCGTTGGTTAGTATTCTTAGGACTATCTCGGAGTTTTCGGGAAACCATTCTTGTCAGATTTTGCGTAAAAATTGCGTACGAGACCGATGCGATGCACTGGGAGACAGCGGCGAGCTAGCAATTTTAGCAAAATAGGACTTAGAATGGTCGAAAACGTAGACCTAGTCCTAAGAATACTAACCAGCGATGACCTTAGCAATTTGATTACAACTTGGTAATAAAAAAACAGGCTGGATATAATATCCAGCCTGTTAATATTTTATCTGTTTTATATTTATTCTGACTTAGCTGTTTCTTCTGTTGTAGCTTTCTTTGTAGATCTTCTTCTCTTTCTCTTTGGAGCTGTTTTCTTGCCAGAATCATCTGTGCCAAGGATATATTCAAGATATGCCATTGGAGCATTATCTCCAGCTCTATAACCAGCTTTTGTTATCCTTGTATAGCCACCATTCCTTGTCTTAAAAGTCTCTGCGTATTCGCTAAACAGTCTTTTAAAAGCATCTTTTGTAGTAAGCCATTCCAAAGCTTCTCTTCTTGCAGAAAGGGTACCTTTCTTTGCTAGTGTTACAAGCTTATCTGCTATCTTTCTTACTTCTTTTGCTCTTGTAACAGTAGTTTTAATACGACCTTTAGCAACTAAAGAATCTGTTATGTTCCTTAATAGTGCCTTTCTTACATCTGGCGTTACGCTAAATTTTCTTCCACTCTTGTTGTGTCTCATATTACCACCTCAAAACCCTTAAGTTCTTTTTATTCGTCGAATTCCTGTCCTACACCACTTGGACTATCTGAAGGCATTTCCCAACCTTCAACTTTCATACCAAGACTTAAACCCATTTCAGCGAGTATATCTTTTATTTCATTCAAAGACTTTCTACCAAAGTTCTTTGTCTTAAGCATTTCACCTTCTGTTCTTGAAACAAGTTCACCGATGTATCTTATATTTGCGTTATGCAAACAATTAGCTGATCTTACAGAAAGCTCTAGCTCGTCGACAGTTTTGTTGAGATAATCCAACAACTCACCACTTATCTTGCTAATTGGTTTATGTTCGTTGGTAGGTTCAGATTCCTCTGTAAAGTTTATGAATATGTTCAAATGTTCTTTTAGTATCTTAGAAGCATAAGCAACTGAGTCTTCTGGAAGTATTGTACCATCTGTCCATACTTCAAGTATAAGCCTATCATAGTCGGTCCTTTGACCAACACGCGCTGCATCTACGTTGTAGTTAACTCTTTTTATAGGTGAGAAGAAAGAATCAAGAGCTATAGTTCCAACTGGCATTTCTTCGCTCTTATTTTCTTCTGCTGGTCTGTATCCCCTTCCCCTTTCTATTGTTATCTCTGCATCAAACTTTCCATTAGAACCTATAGTACAAATATGCTGTTCAGGGTTCAATATCTCTACAGTTTCGTCTAATTGTATGTCTGCCGCTGTAACAATACCTTCTCCTGATTTCTTTATCCTAAGTGTTTTAGGTTCGTCGCTGAATAACTGAAACCTTACTTGTTTAAGATTAAGTATTATATCAGCAACGTCCTCTTTTATGTTAGGAATAGCAGAGAACTCATGAAGAACACCCTCTATCTTTAGCGATGTAACAGCCGTCCCTCTTATAGATGATAGTAGCACTCTTCTTAAAGCATTACCCATTGTAAGACCAAAACCTTTTTCAAGTGGCCTTGCAACAAACTTCCCATATGTATCCGAGATGCTTTCTCTGTCCATCTCTATCATTTTAGGACGTATAAGACTTCTCCAGTGCAAAGCATCAACGGTTTTTTGTGTATTTTCCATACTACTGCCCCCTTATTACTTATTTGGAGTAGAGCTCTACGATCAGACGTTCTTCTACGTCAGCCGTAATATCGCTTCTTACTGGCAGATCAGTTACAGTACCCTTGAAGGCACCACCGTCGACGGCTAGCCATCTTGGTATTTCTTTCCTGCCTAAAGACTGAATATTCTCTACGAACACAGGATTAGTCCTGCTCTTTTCTTTTATTAATATTTCATCGCCCTTCTTAACTAACAATGAAGGTATATTCACCTTTTTACCGTTCAATAAGAAGTGAGCATGCTTAACTGTTTGTCTTGCCTGTTGTCTTGAACCAACAAAGCCCATTTTATATACAACGTTGTCCAATCTTCTTTCCAACATAGATAGAAGATTTTCGCCAGTAACACCCTTAAGCCTTGAAGCTCTAACAAAGAATAATCTGAACTGTGTTTCATCAAGTCCATACATTCTTTTAACTTTCTGTTTTTCTCTGAGCTGAACACCATATTCGGTGAACTTTACTCTTCCTTGTCCGTTAGCTCCCGGAGGATATGGCCTTCTTTCATAGCCACACTTGTCGGTGAAACATCTTTCACCTTTAAGGAAAAGTTTTTTACCTTCCCTTCTACATAATTTACATTTAGATCCTGTATAACGAGCCAATGTCGTTTCTCCTCTTAAATCTTTATTTTATAGACTAGACCCTTCTTCTTTTTGCAGGCCTACAACCATTGTGAGGTATAGGTGTTATATCTTTAACCATACCTACTTTGAATCCCAAAGTGTTAAGAACTCTGAGTGTAGCTTCTCTGCCACCGCCGGGTCCTGATATGTAAACGTTAACGTTCCTCATTCCTGCATCAAGAGCTTTTTTGCCGGCAGCCTCGGCAGCTATTTGTGCAGCAAAAGGAGTTCCCTTCCTTGATCCCTTAAAGCCTGCAGCTCCAGATGTTGACCAAGCAATAACACCGCCCTGAGGATCTGTAAAAGTTATGATCGTGTTATTGAATGAAGCTTGAACATAAACGATACCGTTAGGTACATTCCTTTTCACCTTTTTCTTTGGTGTCGATTCTACTTTTGACTTCTGTATGACCATTCTATTAAATCTCCTTTGTTACCCTGAAAACTACTTCATGGCCTTTATAGATTTTTTACCAGCGACGGTCTTTTTAGGACCTTTTCTTGTTCTTGCATTAGATCTTGTGTTTTGTCCTCTAACTGGAAGACCTTTTTTGTGTCTTTGTCCTCTATAACAACCAAGGTCCATTAATCTTTTTATATTCATGGAAAGATCTTTTCTAAGATCTCCTTCCACTTTATATTTAGCTTCTAGGATCTTCCTTATATTAGCCATGTCGGCTTCTGTAAGTTCGCTTCCTCTTTTATTTACGTCGATACCAGCTTCTTCTAGTATCATTTTGGAAACTGATCTTCCTATACCGTATATGTAGGTCAAACCAATCTCTATTCTTTTATTCGCTGGAACGTCTACACCTGCTATTCTTGGCATTTTATGGAAATCCTCCCTTAACCCTGTTTCTGTTTGTGTTTAGTGTTGGAGCATATAACTCTTACAACACCTTTTCTTTTGACGATCTTACACTTATCACAGATCTTTTTGACCGATGCTCTGACTTTCATTTTAATCCTCCGAATGCACCTCTAAACAAAAGGCAAGTGACTATATATAAAATATCCCTTTGCTGTCAATAATTATTTCTCCCTGTAAATGATTCTTCCCTTATTAAGATCGTAAGGGGACATTTCTACTTTAACCTTGTCTCCCGGAAGTATCTTAATGTAGTGCATCCTCATCTTTCCAGAGATGTGAGCTAATATCTTGTGTCCATTCTCCAATTGTACCCTAAACATAGCATTAGGAAGGGGCTCCAGCACCGTACCTTCCACTTCAAAATAATCTTCTTTAGACATCCTTAAACCTCTCTCAAAGTTCTGTCAATATATAGGTTCCTTTATCGGTTATTGCAATTGTGTGCTCAAAATGTGCAGAGAGACTACCATCACTTGTAACCGCTGTCCAGCCGTCGTTAAGTACAAAAACATCTGGTCCACCAACATTCACCATAGGCTCTATGGCAATAGTCATACCGCTAAGTATTTTAGGGCCTGTACCCTTATCCCCAAAGTTTGGAACCTGAGGTGATTCATGCATGTTTTTCCCTATACCATGTCCAACAAAATCCCTAACTACCGAATATCCATGGCTTTCTGCATGATCCTGTATGGCGTACGATATATCATGAAGTCTTCCACCGACCTTAGCGTACTTTATTCCCTCATAGAGAGATTCTTCTGCAACCCTTAACAACCTTCTAGTATCCTCTGAGCCTTTCCCTACGAGTATGCTAAAAGCAGAATCTCCATGATAACCATTACTTATAACGCCAAAATCTATACTTACTATATCCCCATCAAGAATGATCTTGTTCTTTGAGGGTATTCCATGCACAACTTCACTATTTATTGAGATACAAATAGAGGCTGGATACCCCATATATCCCTTGAAAGAGGGAATTGCATCTGGAGCTATGGTCTTTAGCCTATCTAAAGCGATATTCTCTACTTCTAAAGTGCTCATGCCAGCTTTTATATGTTTTTTTATGTGGGAAAGCACATCTGCCACTATTCGACCAGATTTTCTCATCATTTGTATTTCGTCATCTGATTTATAAAAGATCAAAAACCAAGGACCTCCAGTTGCTGCATCATATAGTTTGGAGATCGTGAAGCATCTATCTTAAGTAATATTTTTTTTGCAGAGTAAAAATCTATTAACGGAGCTGTTTGTTTTTCATAAGTTTCTAGTCTTTCTTTCACTACTTCTTCTGTGTCATCTTTTCTTTGTATTAATTTAGTCGAGCATGAGTCACATATGCCTTCTACTTTTGGTTTTACAGTCTCTATATGATAAACATTGCCACAAGATGGACAGCTTCTTCTGCCAGTGATCCTTCTTACTATAAGACCTTGATCTACGTCTAAAAGTATAACGGCATCTATTTTAAGTCCTTTGTTCTTTATTATTGAATCAAAAGCCTCTGCCTGAGGAATCGTCCTAGGAAAACCATCAAGTATAAAACCTTTCTTTACATCTTCTTTAGTAAATCTTTCGTCTACAACACCTATGGTTATATCGTCTGGCACAAGATGTCCGTCTTTCATATATGAAGACGCTTTTAATCCCATAGGAGTATTACCTTTGACAGCTTCTCTGAACATATCTCCAGTAGAGATGTGAGGTATATTTAGCTTGGTCTTTAATTGTTGTGCAAGTGTCCCCTTACCGCTCCCGGGGGCACCCAGGAGTATTATAGAACTCATCCTCTTCTGCCTCTAAGACGTGCATTCTTGATAAACCCGTCGTAGTTCCTAGTCAAAAGATATGATTCTATTTGTGATACAGTATCTAAAGCAACACCGATGAGTATGAGAAGTGAAGTACCACCAAAGTAGAAAGGTACTTTAAACTTATATGTCATTATTTCTGGTAACACGCAAACAGCAGCTATATATAGAGCACCGACAAGAGTTATCCTTGTTAATACAGCATCTATATAATCCGAGGTTGTCTTACCAGGCCTTATACCCGGAATAAAACCACCATTACGTTTTAAATTCTCCGCAACATCTACCGGATTAAAGGTAACCGCTGTATAAAAATATGTGAAGAATATAATAAGAGAAATATACACTAAGTTATAAACTAGTGATCTGCTCATCATTATCTGCTGAAGATGTTTAAATATGCCGACGTTACTAAATTGAGCTATCGTAGCAGGGAACAATATTATTGATGATGCGAATATTGGAGGAATAACACCAGCTGAGTTGAGTTTTAATGGCAGATGTGAATTCTGACCACCGTATAGTTTTCTTCCTATTACTCTTTTTGCATACTGAACAGGTATCCTTCTTTGTGATCTTTCCATAAAAATTATGAACGCTATAGCAAAGATCATTACTGTTAATACAGCAACTACTGCAAATGCTGTTATCTGCCCAGATTGGAACAACTTTAATGATTGCATAAAACCGCCGGGTATACCTGCAGCTATACCAGCAAATATTATAAGTGATATACCGTTACCAATACCTCTTTCTGTTATTTGCTCTCCTAACCACATAATAAAAGTAGTACCTGTGGTAAGAGTTAGAATTGTCATTAATCTAAATGAAAGACCCGGATCTATTACTACAGAAGCTCCATTTGGACTTCTCATTCCTTCTAAACTTTTTGCTATAAAATAACTTTGGACTACACAAAGAACGACGGTGCCATATCTTGTATATTGAGTTATTCTTTTTCTTCCAAGGTCCCCTTCTTTAGAAAGTCTTTCTAAAGCAGGAAGTACTATAGTCAAAAGTTGCATAATAATGGATGCACTTATGTAAGGCATTATACCAAGAGCGAAAATAGAGAATCTCTTAAGAGCTCCTCCAGAGAACATATTAAAAACGCCAAAGATGGTACCACTTGCCCTTTCAAAAAAAGCAGATAAGGCAACTGTGTCTATGCCCGGTGTTGGTACATGAGACCCTAACCTATATACAGCGATGATGAATATTGTGAACAGTATCCTTTTTCTTAGTTCTGGTATTTTAGATATACTTGCCGCACCTATCCCCCCGGTAGTACTCAAGCTATCACCTCCGCTTTTCCGCCAGATTTAGTTAACTTTTTAACAGCTGAGTCGCTGAACTTGTGAGCTTTTATATTGTATGCTTTATCAACGCTTCCTGTTCCAAGTATTTTAAGACTCTCTTTTTGTGATTGTTTAATAACACCAAATTCTACCAAAAGATCTGGAGTTATTTCTTTATCATTAGGAAGAGTGTTTATTCTTGAAAGATTAACAACTGTATATTCCTTTCTTGCAAAATTGGTAAAACCAAATTTTGGTAATCTTCTTTGAAGTGGCATCTGACCACCTTCAAAACCAACCTTATGATATCCACCACTTCTTGCTATCTGTCCTTTGTTACCTTTCGTCGAGGTAGAACCGTGTCCACTGCTGTTACCTCTACCCAATCTTTTTGTTTTGTGTTTTGCACCCTTTGAAGGTTTTAGTGTTCCTAGCTTTATCATAATGTAACCTCTACCATGTGTATTATCTTGTTTATCATACCCCTAACACAAGGAGTATCTTCTAAAGTTACTGTTTTGTTCATCTTTGTAAGTCCTAAACCTTTTACGGTAGCTTTTTGTTTTGGTGTACAAGCTATAGAACTCCTGATCAATTTAACTTTAATTGTTTTACCCTTTGCAGCGGTGGTCTTTTTCTTTTTTTCAACAGCCATCACAAAATACCTCTTTGATTATTTAGCGATCCTCTACGGATACAACAGTTTTTCTTGCTTCTGAATACTTTTCAGGAGTCTTCATGCTAAGCAATCCTTGCAATGTAGCTTTAACGACATTGTGAGGATTATTTGAGCCAAGACTCTTTGTTAATATATTCTTAAAACCAGCAGCTTCTAGTATAGCTCTTGCAGCGCCACCGGCGATAACACCAGTACCACCACCAGCTGGTTTCATGACCACTTCAGCAGAACCAAATCTTCCTTTAACAGCGTGCGGAATAGTTCCTTCCATCAATGGCACAGCGACCATGGTCTTTTTTGCTTTCTCTGATCCCTTTCTTATCGCTTCTGGGACCTCTGCTGCTTTACCAAGACCAATGCCTACTTTACCATTACCATCACCTACGACCACTAAAGCGGAAAAGCTAAATCTTTTTCCTCCCTTAACAACCTTGGCGACCCTGTTAATAGCCACTATCTTATCAACATATTCGTTAGTAGCTTCTTTGTTATTACTCTTGAATGCCAATCAGCACCTCCTAAAACTTCACTATATGGTAAGACCTGCTTCTCTAGCAGCGTCTGCAAGCGCTTTTACAGCGCCATGATATCTATATCCATTCCTATCAAAAACAACTTTCTTTATGTTCTTTTCTATAGCTTTTTCTGCAACAAGTTTGCCCATTTTTTTAGCACCAGTTACATTTGCCTTTACAAGACCTCTTAGTTCTTTATCCATAGTTGAACACTGTAACATTGTACTGCCTGTTTCATCGTCTATAAGTTGAACTACAAAGTGTATGTCACTTTTAAAGACGCTCATTCTTGGGCATTCTGCAGTTCCAGATAGTTTATTGCGTATCCTATCTTTTCTGAAACGCCTAGAAGCATATCTAGCACTTGTTGTTTTTGTTACCTTCTTAGACATTATAAACTTCCTCCTTACTTAGCACCAACGACGGCTTTACCAACTTTCTTCTTAACGATCTCATCTGAATACCTTACGCCCTTACCTTTATATGGCTCTGGGCCTCTTAGTTTTCTTATCTGAGCTGCTATCTCTCCAACGAGTTGTTTATCACAACCTTCTATTTTTATTTTTGTTGTACCCTTTCCAGCCTCAACAATCGCTGTGATTCCCTTAGGGACAAAGAAATCAATTGAGTGTGAATGACCAAGATATAGAGTTAATATATCTT
>JAKIZQ010000027.1:8778-10562 GCA_022707945.1 Bdellovibrionales bacterium | reverse complement strand
TTTTGTGCTTCAAAAAGAACTTCTATTGACCTTTTTTGCAAAAAGTCCTGAACCTCGTTAGCCACAGATTTAGCTTTACTATCTGCCTTTTTTGTAAAAATAATTGCCTTGTTAAAGCTGGAACCCATGATGAGAATTGCTATCATAATTAAAGAGGTATAACAATAGAGTGATATCGCCTAAACAATGTCAGGACTGCTGTATAAGCCAAGTTAAAAGACTTGGAGATCTTTTAGACACAGACCATAGCAAGATCCTTGAGATAGTAGAAAAAGCCTTTAAGAAAGATAACTTAGAGTTTGCACCAGAATATGCTGAATTGATATTTGAGCTTTTTGAAAAACAAACTGGCATAAAGGATCCTTACAAAAAAATAAAAGAACTTTCTAACCAAGAAGCTGCAAGATTAGAGCCAATAGTTGAAAAACTGCTAGCCCATAAGATGACAGGTTTAAGGTATTTTATTGAATTAGCAATAGTTGGTAACATGATAGATTATGGTGCATTCGAGGATGTTAACATTGAAGACTTTATACTTAACGCAATAGATGCTCCATATTTTAAATGTGAATTCGATGAGTTCAAGAGCGATCTTAATAATTCTAAAAATATACTCTACTTAGCAGACAACGCCGGTGAAATAGTTTTTGATGCAAAACTTATGCAACATTTGCATGAGTTAGGCAAAAAAATATATCTCGCTGTAAGAGGCGGTCCAATAATAAATGATGTTACTATGCAGGATGCCTTGTTTTGCGGCCTTGATAAATATACAGAGGTAATAAGTACAGGCAACAGCATCCCCGGAATAATAATGAACAGGATAGATCCAAAACTTAAAGAACTAATGTACAGTGTTGATATGATAATATCAAAAGGACAAGGCAACTTTGAAACACTATATATACAGGATGGAGAAGGGAAAAACCTGCTAGGCCTAAAAAAGTTATATTACCTTTTTGTTATAAAATGCCCACCAGTCGCAAATCTTATAGGAGGCAACGTAAGGGATAAAGTCTTAATGAAGGTACAACTTGCTATTTAACAAGCCTATTGGCTATCTGTGATAATTTCTTCCTTGCCGTCTTTAACTGCTCCAATGTATCAAATTGTGCTGGTTTTTCGTCTAAAGACATTAAAAACATCGGTATAGGCAGTATTAGGTTTTTTAAGAATTCCTGATCATCAACGTCTATAATATCTGGTCTATTAATAGCATCTAAAGCTGTTTTAACATTATTGGCATTTTTTCTAAGGTCAACCAACAAAGAAAAACCTAATCTGAATATAAGCTTAAGCTCAACTTTATTTAAGAGATCCTCAAGCAAGCCTTTGTAATTTTCTCTGATCAACTCAACACCTATTTTAAAATAAGAAACGCTCCTTTTGGCTGTTTCAGAAATATTAACAGGGTTCATGTCCAATGCATTGTTTAAAACAATAGAAGCTGTGAGTAAAGATCCCAATTCTATCTTAACACTATCATAAAGTTTTGGATCGATCTTAAGTAAACCTTCCCACTGTGTACGAGGGATCATAGCGTGTTGAGATAAAACATATTCCTGACTTGGTGCTGTTTTATTATTATCGTTAGACGCCAACTTAAGTATACGAGACAACAATTTTGTTGGGTCTTCATAGTGATACAGCTCCAACGCTTCAAGATATGTAGGAACCCCTTCATCTGAAAGTCTTGCGTTCTTAAATCTAAAACAGTCTTCTTCTAAAGCTGAATAGATAGCGCTCATAGCATCCATACACAGACTTCTCCCATAAGAAACGTC
>JAKIZQ010000027.1:5781-8714 GCA_022707945.1 Bdellovibrionales bacterium | reverse complement strand
TTAAGAATGCAAGATCTGGACTAACATAAGGATTACCTTCATAATTAACATCAGGCTCTTTCCATGCAATATCTGTAACACCGGCTATAAAAAGTATCAGTTCTGCCCTATCAAGTCTTTTTATATTACGAAGAGCCTCAAACTGATCCATTGATAGAATGACCTTTAACCATGTTGTATAGTTATATGAATTAAAAATATCTTTATCCCAAGAAGAAAGATCTATTACAGCGGCTAATTTTTCATCAGAAAGTTTATGAACGATCTGTGGTATAGATTCTGCCTCTTCAACCAAAAGATATGAATATATGTCCAAAACAGACATCTCTTCAAGCTGTTCTGTTGACATAGTACTTATAGAATAATTTTCATCACTACTTATAATATTCATTTCAACCTCTATAATTGTGCCCTTATATAAGAGAGGGGCGGGAAAATATCCCACCCCTCTTCTATTTTCTTCTTAGATCAAGTTAAGATCAATTGATAAGATCTTTGAATTCTTTTCCAGGTTTGAATTTAGGAACATTAGTAGCAGGTATTCTTATCTCAGCACCTGTCTGAGGATTTCTACCTGTTCTTGCTTTTCTCTGTGATTTTGTGAATGTTCCAAAACCAACTAGCTTAACTTCTTCGTTCTTCTTAATGGATTTTTTAATCCAATCTGTGATGCAGTTAAGAGTGTTCTCTACCTGTGTCTTTGTAAGATTTGTGTCTTTGGAAACTCTCTCGATAAGTTCAGCTTTGTTCATTATAACCCCTCCTAAAGATTTTGTAGTCGCTTTAAAGACTACATTCAGGTAGCGCATATCGTAGTTCAAAACGGCTCAAAGTCAATTCCAATATGGGTTTTTGGGGTTTGGTGGTGCTAACATATTGATTTGACTAAGGAGTTTAAACCTGCTATCTATGCCCCTATGATCCAAAGGATAAAAGCTCTGTCCCTCGATACTGTAAATAAAATTGCTGCTGGAGAAGTGGTAGAAAGGCCCGCCTCTGTAATAAAGGAGCTACTAGAAAATTCAATAGACGCTCAATCAAATAATATAAATATAACATTATCAGACGCTGGTAAAAAACTAATCTCTGTAAGAGATAACGGAATAGGAATAGTGCCAGAAGATATAGAATTAGCTTTTCAAAGACACGCCACTAGCAAGATACAAAATTCTGAGGATCTTTTTGAGATACACACACTGGGTTTTAGAGGAGAAGCTCTTTCTGCTATAGCAAGTGTTTCAAGGTTAACAGCAGTATCAAAGAACAAAGACCATGAATATGGCACATCCATATATATAGAGTTCGGTAACATAAGATCTAAAGACAAAAAAGCTGGCTCCACTGGGACAACTATTATAGTAGAAGACCTGTATTCCAATACTCCTGCTAGATTAAAATTCCTTAAAACAAGTTCTACAGAACTAAGTCATTGCATAAACATGGTCAACAATTATGCCACAGCATATCCTACTATATCTTTCTCGCTGGAACACAACAATAAAACAATCTTAAGTTATGATAGGACCTCTAACTTTGAAGACAGGATCCGTTCTATATATGGAAAAGATGATAAATGGCTAACAAAGAACAGTGCATATGAATACGTTTCTGGTGAGCTTTACATAAAGGATCCATCAAAATTCTCAGAAAAAACAGATTTTAAGATCTTCATAAACGGAAGGGCTGTTAAGGACAGAGTATGTGCTCATGCATTATCTAGTGCGTTCCAAAAACATCTTTCAAGTGGTACAGCACCAGCTTGTGTTCTGTTCCTTAACATAGAGCCTGCTTTTGTAGATATGAACGTATCACCCACCAAGAATGAAGTACGTTTTAGAGAATCAAACCTTATACATAGTTTTATACAGTCCCTCGTAGACTTAACTCTTAAAAAAGATTCAGGTCCAACAAAAAACACTTTTAACGATACAAAAACACCTGCCTATAAAAATGATATCGAGTACAGTAAGCCTAGTGAAAATATAAGTTTATTTGACGAGCTATACGGTCAAACTAACACCGAGCAAAATTTAGGCATAAACATACTGGGACAATTCCAAAAACAATATCTTATAATAGAAGAAAAAGGCAGTTTGGTGATCATGGACCAACATGCTGCACACGAAAGAATAAATTTTGAGAACATACTAAAATCGTTCTCTGTAAACAAGGAAGTACAAAACCTCTTGGTGCCAGAACTAATAGAATTTAACATAAGCAGTTCATTAAAGTTTAAAGAAAAAATATCAGAATTAAAAGAACTAGGTTTTGATATAGAGGAATTCAGCGACAACAACACTCCAAATCCTGCCTTTATAGTAAGAAGTATCCCTAAAATAATGGAGAACATTAACATAAAAGAACTGTTCAGTGAGTTGTTGTTAGAAGAGAACAATAGTAAACAAGGGTTCAACACAAGAATAGCCATGATAGCAGCAAGACTTGGCTGTCATGATTCAATAAGAGGAGAAAGAACACTTAACAAATTAGAGGCTATAGAACTTATTAATAAATTAAACCAGTGTGAATATCCACACACTTGTCCTCACGGTAGACCTATAAAAATATCCTTTTCTCTTGATGAAATAGAAAAGCTTTTCAAAAGGAAATGACTTTGAAAGAAAAAAAGCTAGTAATAATTGCTGGTCCTACAGCATCTGGAAAAACACAAGTTTCTATTGATATAGCAAAAGGTCTAGAAGCTCAAATAATCTCTGCAGATTCTATGCTCATATACAAAAGGATGAACATCGGAACTGCAAAACCAAATAGACAAGAAATGCAGGGAATAGAACATCATTTGATAGATATAGTAGAACCATGGGAGACATATACAGTATCTGATTACGAGAACGATGCCCTATCTATAATTAACAAGATTTACGATAACAATAGTACCCCCCTCATATGTGGTGGCACTGGTTTCTATATAA
>JAKIZQ010000027.1:3635-5771 GCA_022707945.1 Bdellovibrionales bacterium | reverse complement strand
GCCCTCATAAATGGTACCTTTAGCACCCCTGCTCCAAGTCCAGAGGTAAGAAAAAAACTAAACGAAGATCTAAAGAACGGAAAAACATTAAAACAGTTACACAGTGATTTAAAAAAAATAGATCCCCAAACAGCTTCTAGAGTACACGAGAACGATTCTTACAGAATATTCAGAGCACTAGAGGTTTATTACAGCACAGGCAAGAGCATGAGCTATTTTAGATCTATCCATGAAACAGCAAAAAACACTAGGTTCAAGCCATTGATAATAGTTCTCTCACCAGAAAAAGGCATACTAAAAGAAAGAATAAAGAAAAGAACAACAAAGATGTTCCAAGATGGCCTATTAAAAGAGGTAAAAGAGTTATTAGATGCTGGCTGTTCAAAAGAGCTAAAACCCATGAAAAGCATAGGGTACAAACAGGCAATAGAACATTTAGAAGGGCTTATGAGTCTAGAAGAAGCCATGGAGAACATAATAAAAGAGACCACTGCCTTGGCAAAAAGACAAATAACATGGTTCAAGAAAAGAGACCATACAAAGTGGATAGATCCAACGGCGATAAAAGACATACAAAAAGAAATAAAGAACTTCCTATAAACAATTATGGAGAGTACAATAATATACTGGAGTGTTTTATATGATTGAAAGTATGACAGCTTATGGTTCCATAGAGTTTGAACACGGTAACAAAAAAATATCATTAGAGCTAAGATCTGTTAATCACAGGTTCTTTGATGTTCGTATAAAAACACCAATGGAATTAATGAGCATAGAACCTGACATAAGAAAGGTTTTGAGGGACAAATTAGAAAGAGGAAGCATAGACTGTTTTATAAGGATAAAGACCAGCGTTCATACAGAAGTAGATGCAGATAATTCAAAAGAACTTAGGGTTGATTGGAAACTTTTAGAACAATATCTTGAAAGCGTAAAAGATATCAAATATCGACTTAAAATAAAGGGAGATCTTAACATACAGGACATTATTAGACTTAAAGACCTATTCATTGCAGAAGAAGCTCAAGATAAAGACAGAACTTTACAAACAGTCATACTAGAAAACTTAAATACTTGTGTAGAGTCCGTCATTAAAATGCGTAAAGAAGAAGGGGCTACACTTTCAACAGTAATGGAAAATCTAGTATCAGATATAGAACAAAAAACAAAAATAATAGAGGAAAAGATTAAAAACGCCTATAAAGAGACTTTTAACAAATTAAAGGACAAGCTGGCTTCTTTACTTAATAACACACAAATATCAATGGACCGCATAGTTACAGAGGCTGGCATAATGTCTGAACGACTAGACATAAGTGAAGAAATAGACAGGTTACATAGCCATTACTCACAGTTCCGTAATGAATTAAAAAGTTCTTCATCGGCCGTAGGTAAAAAATTGGATTTTATAGTCCAAGAAATGAATAGAGAAATAAACACAATAGCATCAAAGTCAGAAGAAAAAGAAGTAGTATACCTTGCTGTAGAGGTAAAGACCTTAGTAGAAAAGATAAGGGAGCAAGTACAAAATGTCAAATAGTGGAATCTTTTTTGTAATAAGTGCTCCGTCTGGCACAGGTAAAAGTACAGTAATAGATCTACTATTAAAAGAACTCCCTTTCCTAAAAAAACCAGTTTCATTCACGACCAGAGACCCAAGGCCCGGTGAAAAAGACCACATTGACTATAACTTCATAAGTAAACAAGAGTTTAAAGCAAAGATGGATAAAGGCGATTTCATTGAGTGGGCCACTGTATATGACAATTTTTATGCAACATCACTTGATTATATAAATAAAGAACTTGAAAAAGGCTCTATCATGATAAAGGATATAGATACTCAGGGTGCCTTGCAACTAAAGAAGGTGCTGGGCAAAAAAGTAGTACTAATATTCATAGAGCCGCCCAGCTTACAGGAATTAGAGAACAGGATACGAGCAAGGAACAAAGACAACAAAGCTGTAATACAAACAAGGATGAATGCGGCAATGAATGAAATGGCTGAAGCCAGCAAGTATGATCACAGAGTCATAAATGATAGGATAGAGAATGCAGTGTTAGAAATAAAAAAGATAATAGATGGTCATAAAAAATGATTTTTTTTGGTAGTAAAGAAACTGATATAAAAAAGAATCT
>JAKIZQ010000027.1:0-3625 GCA_022707945.1 Bdellovibrionales bacterium | reverse complement strand
ATTAGAGAATATTATCTAGATGCCGATATAAGTATCGTAGAAAAGGCCTACAACTTTTCTACAGAAAAACATAAAGGCCAGTTCAGACAATCAGGAGAACCTTATTATATACATCCTGTAGAGGTTGCAACAACACTAACTAAATTAAGGATGGATATACCTTCTATAACCTCTGCACTTTTACACGATATAGTAGAGGACACAGAGGTAAACTTTGAGGACATCCAAAGAGAATTCGGCACAGAAGTAAGGGATATAGTTGATGGCTTAACAAAGCTAGCAAAATATAATTTTAAATCAACAGAAGAAGCACAAGCAGAGAATTTCAGAAAAATGATAATGGCTATGGCAAAAGATATAAGGGTCATTATCGTTAAACTTGCAGATAGATTACACAACATGAGAACACTAAATCATCTACCTCAGGAAAAACAGCAACGAATAGCACAAGAAACACTGGATATATATGCACCCATAGCTCACAGGCTAGGTATCTCGTGGTTAAAGACAGAGCTAGAAGATTTGGCTTTTATGTACCTTGATGCCGAGACCTTTGCAGATCTTGTAAAAAAAGTACAAAAACAAAAAACAGAAAAAGAAAAATACATACAAGAAGTAATAAAGATAGTTCAAGACAGACTGTCTGAATTCCAAATAAAAGCCCAAGTTTCAGGAAGACTTAAAAATTATTTTAGTATTTCTAATAAAATGAAAAAAAGGAATCTTGATTTTGATCAGATATATGACCTGATAGCATTTAGGATAATAGTAGAGGACGTAACAGCATGTTACGAAGTTCTGGGAATAATACATTCTTTTTGGAAACCAGTACCGGGCAGATTCAAAGATTACATAGCAATGCCAAAACCTAACAACTATCAGTCATTGCACACCACCGTTATTGGCCCGTATGGAGAAAGAGTAGAAATACAAATACGTACCCCAGAAATGCACAAAATAGCTGAATATGGTATAGCGGCTCACTGGCTTTATAAAGAAGGCCACATGCCAGATTCCGACGCAGAAAAATTCACGTGGCTAAGATCAATACTCGAAACAGAAAACGAAACAAGAGATTCAAACGAATTTATGGACTCCATAAAAATGGACTTCTTCTCTAATGAAGTTTACATTTTTACACCTAGAGGAGAGGTAAAAGAACTGCCCGTTGGTAGTACTCCAATAGATTTTGCCTATAGCATACACACCAACCTCGGTAATACCTGTGTTGGGGCTAAAGTTAATGATCTTATAGTTCCGCTTAAATATACGCTTAAATCTGGTGATATAGTTGAAATAATAACATCCAAAACACAAACTCCAAAAAAAGACTGGCTTAAGTTTGTTAAAACAGCAAAGGCAAGAAACAAGATACGTGTTTATTTAAGAACTATAGAGAATGAACGTTCAAGAGCTCTTGGACAAGAAATGTTAGAAAGAGAATTAAAAAAGTTAAGTCTTTCTTTCCAAAATCTTAATAAAGAGGGAAAAATAACAGAGATTGCATCAACTTTCAAATATAAGAACTTAGAAGAACTACTAACTGCTATTGGATATGGCAAGATAACACCAAAAGAAGTAGCTAGGGCTCTGGCTCCAGATGTAAAGATAGAAGAAAAAGAAGAAAAGAGTTCTATATTCAGGGAAATAGTACAAAAGGCTGCTAATTCTGTGCGCTCGTCTAGAAACATCGTAAAGGTAAGTGGCGCAGACGATCTTTTAATACGTTTTGCAAAATGTTGTACACCTGTTCAGGGAGAACAAATAGTTGGGTTCATAACAAGAGGAAGAGGTATTACTATACACAGAAAGAACTGTCCAAAACTAATAGAGATGGACGAGGAAAGACTTATAGAGGTAACTTGGGATAAAAACTCAACCGCTTCTCAAATAACAAGAATACGTATAGAGACTGCAGACACTGCAGGCTTGCTAGCTAAAATGAGTAAGATCTTTGCAGAGAACGATGCCAACGTTGCTGCAGCAGACATAAAAACCAATGAAAGTAATCGCGCTGTGTGTATCTTTGATATAAGGATACAGGATGTAACACAGCTTAATAAGATAATGCATAATCTTAGAAAGATAAGTGGCGTCTTGGACGTATCAAGAATGGGACTCTCTGACAATGACGAAAATTAAAAAAATAGCGGTAGGTATGAGTGGTGGCGTCGACTCCACGATGACCGTCTACCTGTTAAAACAAGAAGGTTACGATATCGTAGGAATAACAATGTCGGTGTGGGATAATTCAATAGACATGCCAGACCTTGGCATCTCTGGTTGTTATGGCCCCGGAGAAAAAAAAGACATAGAGCAAACAAAAGAATTAGCCAAAAAATTTGGTGTTGAGCATTTTGTAATAGATCTTAAAGAAGATTATAAAAATAATGTTCTAAAATATTTCTGTTCCGAATATTCCTGCGGAAAAACACCAAACCCCTGCGTAATGTGTAACAGAAAAGTAAAATTTGGGGCTCTCATAGAAAAAGCAAAAAGCACTGGGCTTGATTTTGATATTTTTGCGACAGGTCATTACGCCAGAGTGGAATACGACGATAAAACTAAAAGATGGTTACTAAAAAAAGCAATAGATGACAAAAAAGATCAGTCCTATTTTTTAGCTTTTCTGTCTCAAGAACAACTTTCAAAAGTCATGTTCCCTTTAGGTTCAAAAACTAAAACAGAAATAAAGAACCTTGCAACAGAACTTGGCTTAAAAGAACTTGCAGAAAAAAAAGAAAGTCAGGATTTTATAGAAACAGACGACTATTCAGTGCTATTCAAAGATAAAAAGATAGAAGCTGGTGCTATATTAGATATTAATGGAAAAAAACTAGGCACACATAAAGGGATTATCCACTATACAATAGGACAAAGAAAGGGGCTTGGAATAAGCACTCCAGAACCAGTTTACGTTATAAAAATAGATGCAGACAATAACACCATCATAGTAGGACCAGAGTCCTTTTTATTCTCTAAAGAATTAAAAGCTTCAAATATTAATTGGATCTCCATAAACGAGCTTAAAACACCAATTAGAGTAATGGCAAAAATACGTCAGCAACACAAACCCGCATGGGCCAACGTTGAACCAATAAATAATTCTGATATTAAAATCACCTTTGATGAACCTCAAAGGGCCATAACTGCTGGCCAAACAGTAGTACTATATGATGAAGATATAGTTGTTGGCGCTGGCATAATAATCAAATAATAGGATTAATAAGGCACGCCGTCCTGATGGAGCCTGATATCCATCAGGCAGCTCAGTCTCTCACTCCATCTTAACCCTCCCTATACGGTCGGCTTAATCTGTCGCTCCGAGAGGGCCTTATTAATCCTATTATTTGATTATAATATAACGATCACTAGAACTTTATTTTCTTAAAGGTGTTGTTCCAAAGATCAAAGACCAACATAGTATTGCGCTCATAATCTTGCCCTGTAAGATATTTAATACAAAGCAAAGACGCCACAGCCGATATCGCAGACACTGCTGGGAAAAGAACACTAGATGAAGAAACAGGCTCTATCTTTGCAGTAACGGTATTAGCAGGAACTATATCAGAAAGTCTTTTAGTGTTGGGATAGTTTATTAACATAGTTTGAGCTACAGCACCCA